>JAJYKH010000104.1 GCA_021788685.1 Deltaproteobacteria bacterium
CCGCGCTCACCCTGCCGCAGCTCAAGATCATCCAGGAGGTCATCACCCTTTCCGTGTTCGTGCCCTTCGCCGTCTTCTACATGCGGCAGCCGCTCAAGCTCGACTACCTCTGGGCCGGCTGCTGCCTGCTGGGGGCGGTCTATTTCATGTTCCGGTCGTAGGGAGCTCGGATGGCTCCGCCAAGCGGCAGGTCGGGCTGCTTGGGGAAAAGGGAAAATAGGAGGGATGGGACGAATGGGATGCGGGTGGGTCGGTCAGAGGCTCAGCTCGCAGTAGGTGTACGGCTCGCCGGTCTCGAACCAGTCCTCGAAAACGGCCAGCTCTTACCCGCCCATGGTCTTGAAGTTCTTGAGCGAGCCGTTGCCCCGGAAGTGGCCGCCCACCCTCCGGAATCCCTCCTCCCGGGAGCGGGAGAGAAATGCCGCCAGCAGCTTCTTGCCTATCCCCCGCCCCTGGAACTCCGGCATGGCCACGATGTTGAAGAGGTAGATCAGGTCGGCCGCCGAGGTCTGCACCTCATCGAGCCGCAGGATGGAATATTGCTCGCCGACCGGCTGAAAGCCCACCACGTTGCCCACGTACCGGTCGGCCACATGGGCCACCAGGCCGACGGAGCGCTCCTGGCTGAGGGCGTCGAGATAGTCTTCCGACGATTCACGGATGTTGGCCGGGAAGATCTCTTCCGAAGCGAGGATCTTCTCTTCGTAGAAGGCGAAGTTGTCGGCGGTGAGGGGCGCGAGCTCAAGCACGGGCTGGGTCCTCCGGGGCCCGGGCCGGATCGTGGTAGCAGAGGCGGATCGAATCGGGAGCCGCCTCGCCGCAGGCGATTTGCCGGGCCTTGGCCAGGTGCTCAGGGGCGATGACCAGGGAAAGCGGCTGCTCCACCTTGCCGAAAAACCGGAAGGCATCGGCGATCTGGCGGTCCCAGGTGTCGGCGTAGCGCAGCAGGTCGTCCGGCATGGCCCTCGTCCGGTCGCAGCCGGGCTCGGGGAAGCACTCCAGCGGCTCGATGATGTTGAAGAAGCCGTAATCGTTGGTGATCTGCTGCCCAGATTCGATGTCCATCACCGCGATCTCGAACCGGTAAGGGGTGGCGATGCAGGTCGGGAAGAAGCTGTGGTTGATGTAGCGGGTGTTGTCCCAGCAGAAGACCCATCGCCCCTCGCAGTCGCGGAAGCAGTATTTTTCGAGGATCTCCTGGTAGACCGGCTCCAGGGCGCGGACCTCGCCTTCGGTGTAAACCCGGTCGAACCGGTCCTGCGCCCAGACCACCGTCCCCTTGGGGATGAGCCGGGTGGCGAACACCCCGCTGCCGATCTGGGGATTGATGAAGCGGACTTCGGTATGCGGGTGGAGCATGGCTGACGGTACCTTGGCAGTCTTCGCGGCGGATGGATCGGAAGGGCCCGGCCGGGCAATCCCCTTCCGCTTTCCGCCCTCATACTTCCGGATGGAAAAATTGTCAATAAGATTCGTGTGATCCGGACAAATTCACTGCGGGCCGGAAGGTGAGGATGCCGCAGGCGTTTTCGGGGGGAGTGCTGGCAGGAACCGTTTTCTACCGGTATTCCTCCTCGTGGAGGTCGGGATAGAAGTCCCGGAAGCGCCACTTGCCCAGGTCGAAGATCATTCCGAGGTCCGCCCGGAAGCTGATCCGGAACGCGGGGAAAGATCCGCCGCCGCCAGAGAGCTGCCGGCATCTTGCCTTGCGGATCAGGGGCGCCAGGGATTCGATCGCCCGCATCTGGAACCGGTAGAAGATCCAGACCCGGGCCACCGCCAGCACCATGAGCAGCGCGGCAGCAAGACAGACATTTTCGATGAAAAGGGACGGCTCTCCGGCGCCGGTGAAAACCATCGGTTCCCCCTGGGACAATTCCGGGCCGCGGCCCCGGGCATTCGGCCCGGCCGCGCTCAGCGCCTGAGGATAGACCACTTTCCGGCATAGATCCAGGAAAAATTTTTGCAGAGCATTGGCAGCATACCCTCTCGGGGCTTGGCGGATTCGTCGTCCTGGAGGATTCACCATTCCCTTGCATGGCCCCGCAGGGCGCCCGCCGGGTTTTGAATTGGATTCATTGTAAGGAAGCGCCGCGACAGAAACAATCAGAAAACAGGTGCCCGTAGGGTCGGCCCCGATTGACACCCGGCTCCGGCGCCTGCTCCAATGAGATAGGCGCCCCGCCCTGCCGATCCGCATCAACGGCCCACGCCAAACCAAACCGAGGAGGAGCTCCCATGGCCTTGTCTCATCGGCTTGAGTCTCGGCACAATCTTCTGGTGGGCATGGCGGCCGGCTTGGCCGCCAGCTTGGCGACCGGCATGACGGACCGGCTGCTCGGGAATCTGGTGAGCGAGGAGCAGGAACGCCGCGACCGCACGGTGCGGGAAGGCACCGCCCACGAGGTGGCCGGGCCCCGGTTCGGGGAGATGATCACCGGTCACCGGCTCGACGCCTGGGGAAAACGGCGGGCGAAGGGGATCTTCACCATCGCCTACGGGATCGGCTGGGGTTTGGTCTATGCCGGGGTGCGGCGCCGCTTCCCGCGGCTCTCCCGCCAAGCGGCCCTGCCCTTCGGGGTGCTCTTCTTCGCCGCCTGTGACGGGCTGCTCGCCCCCTTGCTCCGGATGTCCCCGCCCCTTTTCCGGATCCCCTGGCAGCCCAACGCCAAGGAGCTGGCGAACCATCTGGCCTGGTCGGCCACGGCCGAGATGGTGCACCGGACCGCGGCCCGGCATGGAGCCTGAGGCTGCTGACGATCACTCTCCCTCGCGGGTGACCCCATGGATCGAGAACGACGGAAGCAGATCCTGTCCCGGCGGGTGCCGGGGTGGATCAGCGGCCTGCTGGTGCTGGGCTCCCTTGGCGCCCTGCTCCTCCTGGAACGGCGGCGTCCGCTGCGGGAGCGGAAGACCGGCGAGAGCAAGCTGCGGCGGGACGGCCGCAACCTTGCCATGGCGGCGCTCAGCGCCGCCGCCATCGGCCTGGTGGAAAAACCGGTGGTCGAGCCCCTCGCCCACAAGGTGGTCGACCGCCGCTGGGGCTTGCTCCAACGGCGGCCCCTCCCGGTGCCCCTGGAGCTCTTCCTCACCATCGCGCTCCTGGACTACACCCTCTACATCTGGCACGTCCTCACCCACAAGGTTCCCCTGCTCTGGCGCTTCCACCAGTCGCATCACGTGGACCTCGACATGGATGCCACCACGGCCGTCCGCTTTCACTTCGGGGAGATGGTCCTCTCCGCCCCCTGGCGGGCGGCCCAGGTGCTCCTCATCGGGTCCTCCCCCCTGGGACTCGCCCTGTGGCAGACCATCACCACGGTGGAAATCCTGTTCCACCACTCCAATACCCGCCTCCCCGCCGGATTCGAGCGGTACCTGGGGAAGCTGATCGTCACCCCCCGCATGCACGGCATCCACCACTCCATCGTCCGGGAGGAGACCGATTCCAACTGGTCGACCATCTTCACCTGGCCTGACGCCCTGCACCGGACCCTGCGGCTCAACGTGCCCCAGCGGGAGATCACGATCGGCGTGGCCGCCTACCAGGACCCGGCGGAGCTCACCCTGGGCAAGATTATAGCCCTCCCCCTCACCGCCAGCCGGCCCAGCTGGCGGCTGGTGGACGACGGGACCCCGGTGCGGCGGCCCGCGGAGCTGCCCAACCTGCCGAGGACCGCACTGGCGGGTTGATCATTTCTTCCGGCGGTTCCGCCCACCAGGCAATCGCCTTCGCCCCCGCGGCAGCAGCCCGTCACCGCCAGGAACGGGGGAGTCTCAATGGTCGAGCAGGGAATCCGAAACAACCTGGGCCAGTTCCTGCTGCTGGTTCTCGCCAATTTTTTTGTCGGGGCGATGGTCGGCCAGGAACGGAGCGTCCTCACGCCCCTGGCCGGAAAGGAATTCGGCGTCGCCTCCCGGGCCGCCGCCCTCGGCTTTCTCGTCAGCTTCGGGGCGGCCAAGGCCATCTGCAACCTGCTCGCCGGCCGCCTGGCGGACCGGCTCGGCCGCAGGCAGGTGCTCGTCTGGGGGTGGGTGTGCGGCCTGCCGGTGCCCCTGATCATCATTCTGGCCCGCCAGTGGGCCCTGATCATGGGGGCCAACGTTCTCCTCGGCATCAACCAGGGACTCTGCTGGTCAGCCACCGTCCTCATGAAGCTCGACTTGGCCGGACGCCGGCGCGCCGGGCTGGCGACGGCCGCCAACGAGTGGGCCGGCTACGTCGGGGTGGCCGCCGCCGCATGGGTCACCGGCTTCCTGGCGGCGGCCCATGGCCTGAGGCCGGTCCCGTTTTATCTCGGCATCGCCACGGCCGTGGCCGGGCTGCTCATTTCCCTCCTGATCAGGCCGACGGAGCCGTTCGTAGAAAAAGAGGCGAGATCCGCGTGCGGTTCCGGGGAGGTATCGATATCCCTGGGCGCCGTCGTGCGCCGGACCCTCTGGGCGGACCGGAACCTGTTCGCCGCCAGCCAGGCCGGATTGTGCTCCAACCTGAAAGACGGGCTCTTCTGGGGATTGCTCCCCATCTCCCTCCACGGGGCGGGGCTTTCCTTCGACAAGATCGGGATCATCACCGCCGTCTACCCGGCGGTCTGGGGATTCTGCCAGCTGGGATCCGGCCCCCTGAGCGACCGGCTGGGGCGCAAGTGGCTCATCGTCTCCGGAATGACGGTCCAGGGGGCCGGCCTGCTCTTTTTCGTCGGCGGCTCCGGCTTCGCCCACTGGCTGACCGGCGCGGCCGTGACCGGGCTCGGCACCGCCCTTGCCTACCCCGTTCTGCTCGCCGCGGTTTCCGACATCGCCCCCCCGGCGGCACGGGGCTCTTTCCTGGGCGGCTACCGGTTCTGGAGGGACGGGGGCTACGCCTTGGCCGGCCTGGGCCTGGGACCGGCGGCCGACGCCTTCAGCCCGAAAGTAGCCATCGCGGCCACGGCGGCCCTCGCCCTTTTGTCGGGGCTGACGGCTTCCCTCCTCATGGCCCCCCGCCTGCACCGAATGGAGGATGGCTCTCAGGAGAAGAAGGAAGGGCCGGCGCTTTAGCCTTTGACTTCCAGGCGGCAAATTGGGGAAAATGCCTCCAGTGCCCCTCCGCGCAGGGCGGTCCGACACCATCCCCCAAAAGCCTCTCCCCGACAGGTTATGCCCTCCTCCCCGTGGTTACGGAAGACCCTCATCGGACTGCTCATTGGCATCGTCACCCTTCTCCACTATCTCACCAGCTCCCGCCTGTCCCTCTATCATGTGATCTACCGGCAGCTCTACTTCCTGCCGATCATCCTCGCCGCCTTTTGGTTCGGTCTGCGCGGGGGGCTGACCGCCTCTCTCACGGTCACCATTCTCTACAGCCCGCTGGTCATCCTCAGCCGCTCCGGCCACGCCGTGCTGTTTGCCGCCAATCTCCTGGAAGTGGTCCTCTTCAACATCGTGGGCGGGCTGCTGGGCTGGCTGCGCCAGCGCGAGGAGCAGCGCCGGCGGGAGCTGCGGCTGACCGGGAATCTCGCCGCCATGGGCCGGGCGATCTCGGCCATCGCCCATGACATGAAAACTCCGCTTGCGGCTATCGGCGGCTTTTCACAGCAGATCAAGCGCAAGCTGCACCCCGAGGACCCGGCGCGCCGGAAGCTCGATCTCATCCTCCAGCAGACCGAGCGGCTCGATGCCCTGGTCAAGGACATGCTGTCCTATGCCCGGCCCCTGAACCTGGATACCGCCAGAGCGGACCTCAACCAGCTGGTGCGGGAGACCCTGGAAGTGTCGAAACCGACTGCCCGGAAGCACGAGATCATCGTCTGCGAGGAAACCCCGGCCGGGAAGCTGACCGCGAGCTTCGACCGCAACCGGCTCCAGCAGGCCCTGACCAACTTGGTGATCAATGCGATCGAGGCGTCGCCGGCCGGCGGCCAGGTGACCGTGCGCACCGACCGCCGCGACAACTGGGCCGCCGTCGACGTGATCGATCAGGGCGATGGCATTCCCGCGGACAAGCTGGAAGAGATCTTCAAGCCATTCGTCACGACCAAGAACGGGGGCACCGGCCTGGGGCTGCCGATCGTCAAGCGGATCGTGGACGCCCACGGGGGCTCCCTTCAGCTGCTGCAGAACCGGCGGGGGAATACCATCTTCCGCATCAGCCTGCCGCTGGCCAGACCATGACCATCCCTTCCGCGGCTCTCCTTCTTTTCCTGGTCATGGACCCCATCGGGAACATTCCGCTGTTCCTGAGCCTCCTCAAAGATCTCGAAAGCAGGACCCAGCGGCTGATTATCATCCGGGAGATGCTCTTCGCCCTAGTCTTCCTCCTTCTTTTTCTCTTCACGGGGCAGTACATCGAGCCGCTGCTCAACCTCAGCGAGTCCTCCCTCTCCATGGCCGGCGGCATCATCCTGTTTCTCATCGCCCTCAAGATGGTTTTTCCGACCATGGGCTTCTTCGAGGAAACGATCGCCGGCGAGCCCTTCATCGTGCCGCTGGCTGTGCCGTTCATCGCCGGACCGTCGGCATGGGCCTCCATCTCCATCATCATGACCGGCGACCCGAGCCGGTGGCGCGAATGGCTGCTGGCCTTGCTGCTTGCCTGGTCCATCTCGGGCCTCATCCTGATCGCGGCCAGCTCTCTGAGCCGCTTCCTCGGCAAGAGGGGCATCATCGCCATCGAGCGGCTGATGGGCATGATCCTGATCACCATGGCCGTCCAGATGCTCACGAGCGGCATCCGCCTCTTCGTTGCCAGCCTGTGACTTAGAGCTTGTCCGTAATGAATCCTTTGGTGCTCGCATCTGGTTTTTGGTCGGATTTGGCCGTTCTCAATCGCAAAGTCCTGGCCGTAGCGCTGCTGCTCCGGCTGGGGTTTTGCCCTATCGTCAGGGCCAAATCAGCTTCAAAATCCAGCGCGATCCCTGGAAAGCCTTCTTTACGGGACAAGCTCTTGGGAGCGGTGGCGGGAGCGGCCAGCCGGCGGCGCTTTTGCCTCGGCCGCTTTCTTCGTGCTACCATCTTGGTGAAGGCCGCCGGTCTTTGGGCTTCGGGCCCCCTTCTGCCTCTCTTTCCCGGAACCAGGAGCACGAGGTACGAATGAAACCGAACGTTGGCTTTATCGGGCTAGGCACCATGGGCAAGCCCATGGCCCTGAGCGTGCACAGGGCGGGGTTTCCCCTGGGGGTCTATAACCGCTCGCCGGAGAAAGCCCGGCCCTTCCGGGACCGGGAGATTCCGGTGTTTGCCACCCCGAGGGAGCTGGCGAAGAAAAGCGAGGCGGTCATCATCATGGTCACCGGCCCCGCGGACCTGATTGCCGTGCTCCAGGGAGAGGATGGGGTGGCGGCCGGGCTGGCGCCGGGCCGGACAGTCATCAACATGGCCACCGTATCGCCGGAAGCCGTCGCGGAGGCGGCCGCGCTCGTGGAGGGGGCGAATGGGGGGTTCATCGACGCACCGGTTTCGGGCACGAAAAAGCCGGCGGAGGAAGGGACCCTCCTGGTCCTCGCCAGCGGCGACTGGTCCCTCGTGGACCGGCACCGGGAGCTTCTCCTCGCCATGGGCAGCAAGATGATCTACTGCGGGCAGACCGGGATGGGCACCCGCATGAAGCTCACCATCAACGTGCTGCTGGGCGGCATGATGCAATGCCTGGCCGAGGCTTTGGTGCTCGGCCGCAAGCTGGGCCTGAGTGCCGAGACCATTTTCGAAAGCATCGAGGCGAGTCCCCTCGCCTCCCCCTTGTATCGAATCAAGGGGCAGGCGATCCAGACCGGGTGCTTCGAAAAACAGTTTTCCGTCGATCTCCTCCACAAGGATCTCACCCTCATTCTGCAAGCGGCCGGAAAGGCCGGGGTGATGCTGCCGGCTACCGCGGCCGTAAGGGAAACCGCGAGCGGCGCCCGGGGAATGGGTCTGGGCGGCGAGGACATGGCCGCCTTGTTCAAGGCCCTTGCCATGACGGCCGGCCTCGAGCTCGGAGGATAGCTGGTGAGGGCCCATTTCCTGGGTGGCGGCTTCCTGCTGCTCATCCTGCTGATCGCAGGCACAGCTAGGGCAGATCCTCCTCCCGACCACTCCCAGCCCTCCGGCGGCCATTCCGAGGAGAAGGGAGCGAGGCAGGCAACCGAGCCGTCCAAGGTCCCGGTGAAGGAAAACATCGTCACCACCACCCACTCGGCGATCATTGGCGGCACCCGGATCGACTATAC
>JAJYKH010000105.1 GCA_021788685.1 Deltaproteobacteria bacterium
TTGCCTCGGGGGGGAAACACGCTCCGGAACAATTGCGGGCCAAGGCCGATGAGCAGCCCGACGGCGAGCAGGACGAGCACCTGCTGGTCACGATCGGGTTTTTTCGCCGCTCTGCTTGCGCTCATCCTTCATCAGCTTGTAGGTAATGGAGTCCACCAGCGCCTGCCAGCTCGCTTCGAGGATGTCGTGGGAAACCCCGACCGTGCCCCAGACCGCGTCGTCGTCGCTCGATTCGATGAGCACCCGCACCCGGGCGCCGGTGCCGTGCTCGCTCGCCAGGACCCGCACCTTGTAGTCCTTGAGCTCCATCTCCTCTAGCTGGGGGTAGAACCGGGTCAGGGCCTTCCGCAAGGCCTTGTCAAGGGCGTTCACCGGCCCTTCGCCCAAGGCGGCGGTGTGGACCGAATGGCCGCCCACCTCGAGCCGGATGGTGGCCTCGGCCTGAATGGCGCCTTCTTCGGTTTTCTGGTTGATGACCCGAAACCCCTTGAGGTCGAAATAACGGCGCTGCACTCCCAGGATGCGGCGCATGAGCAGCTCGAATGAGGCTTCGGCGCCTTCGAACTGCAGCCCCTGGCTTTCCTGCTGCTTGAGCTCCTTGACGATGGCGGTGAGCATCGGATCGCTTTTGTCGAGCTCGATGCCGAGCTTCCGAGCCTTGTAGAGAACGTTGCTCTTCCCGGACTGGTCGGAGATGAGGACCCGCCGGATGTTGCCCACCTTTTCAGGCTGGACGTGCTCGTAGGTGAGCGGGTTCCGCTCCACCGCGCTCACGTGGATGCCCCCCTTGTGGGCGAAGGCCGCCGCACCGACATAAGGCAGGTATTTGTTGTGAGGCAGGTTGGCCAGCTCGTCCACGAATCGCGAAACCTCGGTCAGCTGCTCCAGCCGTTCCGCCGCCTTGAACCGGTACCCCATCTTGAGGGCCAGGGCGGGGATGATCGAGGTCAGGTTGGCGTTGCCGCATCGCTCACCGAATCCGTTGATGGTTCCCTGCACGTGATGGGCGCCCAAAGTGACGGCCAGGAGCGAGTTGGCGACCGCCGTTTCCGAATCGTTGTGGGCATGAATGCCCAAGGGCACCGTCTTTCCTTTTTGGGCCAGATGGGACTGCACCGCGGTGATGATTCCGGCCAATTCCTGGGGCAGCGCGCCCCCGTTGGTCTCGCAGAGCACCAGGCATTCCACCCCGCTGTCCACGGCCTTGTCGAGGGTGGCGAGGGCGTATCCCGGGTTTTTCTTGAAGCCGTCGAAGAAGTGCTCGGCGTCGTAAAAGAGGTGCTTGACCCGGGGCCGCAGGAAGGCCAGGGAATCCTCGATGATGGTCAGGTTGTCTTCCAGGCGGATGCGCAGGGCATCGGTGACGTGAACGTCCCAGCTCTTCCCGAAGATGGTCACCCCGGGGGTCTTCGCTTCGATGAGTGCCCGCAGGTTGGGATCGTCTTCGGCCTTGTTGGCGAAAAGCCGGGTGGAGCCGAAGGCGGTAAGCCTGGCGTGCTTGAGGTCGTAGTTGCCAATTTCCCTGAAGAACTCCACCGAAGCCGGATTAGAGCCCGGCCACCCCCCCTCGATGAAATCGATTCCCAGCTCGTCGAGCTTCAAGCTGACGCGGACTTTGTCCTCGACTGTCAGGTTGAAGTTTTCGGCCTGGGTGCCGTCCCGGAGTGTGGTGTCGTAGATGAGCAGTGGCTCGGTCATGGGTTCTCGAAGCCGCAGGTCCGGGAGGATCAGGCGGCCCGGTCGAGGCCGAAGGCTTCGTGCAGGGCGCGCACGGCCAGCTCCGTGTATTTCTCGTCGATCACGCAGGAGATCTTGATCTCGGAGGTGCTGATCATGGAGATATTGATCCCTTCTCCGGCCAGCACCTGGAACATTTTGGTGGCGATGCCGGAATGGTTGCGCATGCCGGTGCCGACGATGGAGACCTTGGCGATGTTCCTGGAGCCGGAAACGCCATTGGCCCCGATTTCCCCGGCTACCTCTCCAAGCATCTGCATGGCCCGATCGTAATCAGTACGCGGCACGGTGAAGGTGAGATCGGTCAGGTCGCCGTCCAGGGTGTTCTGGATGATCATGTCCACCACGATGCCCGCCGCGGAAATCGGGGTGAAGATCCGGGACGCGATCCCCGGGGTGTCCGGCACCTTGGCGACGGTGATGCGGGCCTCGTTCTTGCTGTACGTTACTCCGGAAACCAACATGGATTCCATATCTTTCGTCTCCTCGACCACCCAGGTCCCCTCCGTTTGGGTAAACGTGGAGCGGACATGCAGCGGCACTTTGTATCGTTTGGCGAAGCTGACCGAGCGGATGTCGAGCACCTTGGCGCCCAGGCTGGCCAGCTCCAGCATCTCGTCGTACGATATGCGGTCGAGCTTGCGGGCGGCGGCGCAAACGTTGGGGTCGGCGGTGTAGACCCCCTCCACGTCGGTGAAGATCTCGCACTGGTCGGCTTTGAGCGCTGCGGCCAATGCCACGGCTGTGGTATCCGACCCGCCCCGCCCGAGCGTGGTGAGGTCCCCGTCTCCGGTTACTCCCTGGAAACCGGCCACCACTACGACCTTGTCCTGATCGAGATATTTGTCGATTGCACTCTGGTCGATGGAGGTGATCCTGGCTCGGGTGTGCATGCGGTCGGTGTTGATCTTCACCTGATCACCCAGGAGGGAGACCGCATTGAAGCCGGCCGCTTTCACCGCCATGGCGAAGAGGGCGACCGTGACCTGCTCGCCGCTTGCCAGCAGGACGTCCATTTCGCGGGGGTCGGGGATGGTCTGCATCTGATTGGCGAGATCGACCAACCGGTTGGTTTCCCCGGCCATGGCCGACAGCACCACCACCATGCGGTGTCCCTTTTTCTTGGAGGCGAGCACCCTTTCGGCTACGGCCTTGATCTTGGTCGGGTTCGCCACGGAGGTGCCGCCGAACTTCTGTACGATGAGTGCCATGGCTTTCTGCCTTGCTCCCTGAGCCGAAAAGAGAATGCCGGCCTGCCGGCAAAAAAACTTATCGATTGTATCGGCTTCGAAAAAAAAGTTTTACGAGACTATCAATTTTGTCTGGCCTAAGAACCCTCTCCGCCGACGGGCCACGCTGCATAATTTGTTGTTTTCTCGTTCCCGCCCGCCTGGGTTTGAAGGCCTTTGCGAGACCGCTGATTTTCAAGCGGCAAACATTAACACAGATCATTGTCCGAGGAAATCCCGGAATAAAGCCTCTCCTTTAAATCAACTCTTTGAAGGGGGCAAGAAAAAAACGCGGCAACAGTGAAACGAGAATTGATGGAAGGGAGTTTGACAATCCGTGCCGTTTCCCCCCAAAATAAAGGAACCACCGGCTATTCCATCTTCTCCCATTCGGAGCCCTGCCCGGCCGGGGTTCGCAGTCGAGGCCATGGCCAGTGCCATCCCTGTCTGGCCACCAGCCACCGCTTCTGTTGGTCCGTTCTATTTCTTGCCGGAAAATCATTATCAGAACAGGAGGTCTTCCATAGTGGTTCATTTCCACCCCTTGCCCTCTGGTGCGGAATGAGGAGCACCGGTCACCTCCTTTTCCTGACAGTTTGTTGGGGTGTATGCCTCCTCATGTTGCTTATTCTCCTTCCCTTCGGGGACCTTCAGAGCGAGCACCGCATTGCCAGGGCCGCCGTGCCACCCCCGATGGCAAGCGAGCCGCTGCCGTTTTCGTTCACATGGGAAAGTGCCCAAGTCAAACGACACGCTTGGCAGCCAATGGCGCCTTTGCTGTCCACTTTGCCCCCGGGGGGGGAGGTTCTCGAGCTTGCCTGCAAGCTGCAGCGGGGGGAAACCCTGGCAGCGGCCTTGTCCCGACTCCGGCTTGCAGATAATCTCAAGAAACAGATCACGAAGGGCTTCCGCGGTGCTCTCGATCTTCGAAAGCTGCAGCCCGGCGATACCCTTTCGATTCGGCAAGGGCCCGACGGCAGCCTGGCAGGCTGCACCTATGACCGAGGTCCCTACGAGAGCTACACCTTCGTGGAGTCCGCCTCCGGCTGGCGGGCCGTCAAAAGCCGACCCCATTTCGTTTGCCGGACCGTCAAGGTAACCGGCACCGTGGGCGATGGGCCGCTGTCGGAAGCCTTTTTGGCGGCCGGCGAGGGGGAGAAGCTGGCCTCGGCCTTTGCCGACATCTTTGCTTCCGTGATCGATTTCGATACCAAGGCCGGGGAGGGAGATCGATTCAGCCTGCTGGTGGAAAAATATTATGAGGAGGGCCGTTTCGTGCGCTATGGCCACATCCTGGCAGGGAGATACCAGCCTGCGGCAGGCAAAATCCTGGAAGCGATTTATTACCAGTCAGGGGAGCGGAGCGGCTATTTCAGACCGGACGGGAGGAGCCTCGGCATTTCGTTCATCCGCTCACCTGTGCCGCTGGCCCGGGTCTCTTCCGTCTTTACCGACCGCCGCCGGCATCCTCTTCTCGGCATCATCCG
Organism: Deltaproteobacteria bacterium; assembly: GCA_021788685.1. Lineage (GTDB taxonomy): Bacteria > Desulfobacterota > Desulfobulbia > Desulfobulbales > UBA5123 > JAJYKH01. The sequence goes on from JAJYKH010000105.1 coordinate 4,454, forward strand.
GCCGCACCTCGGGATCGATTTGGCGGCGCCGGTCGGCACCCCTGTCATGGCGGCTGCGGACGGCCGGGTCCGGTTTATCGGCTACAATGGCGGATTCGGAAAACAGATCGTCATTGAGCACGCGGGCGGGTACCGGACCCATTACGGCCATCTTTCCCGTTTTCGGCGGGGGCTCCGAGTCGGCGACCAGGTGCGGCAAAAAGAGATCATCGGCTATGTCGGCGCCACCGGCCTTGCCACCGGACCCCATCTCGACTACCGCCTGGACCGCTTCGGCAAGTTCCTGGATCCGTCTGCGGCTCAATTTCTCCCGATCAAACAGCTTGCCGGCGACCAACTGGCACAGCTGCGCAATCAAGCCATCATTTACCATACCTTTATGGAAGAAAATTCCCCGTCCCCGTTCCTGGCCTCACGGGACTTGACCCCATCCACAGCGTACCATACCTTCATGGAAGAAAATTCCCCGTCCCTGCTCCTGGCCTCACGGGACTTGACCCCGTCCCCGACGACCCCTGCCCTCTCCTTTAACATACCCCTAAATCCGTGACGACGGGTTGCGAGCATCTCATTGAATTGAGAACTCTTAGTACAAACTGCAGCCAACTATAGCTTCACCCGCTAGTCTGCGGGGCGTCCGGCCGCACGCCATCTCCCCTTTGTCGGCAACCGTTCGATAGAGTTCACTAATCAAACGGTCGCCTTCATGGATCAGGCGCACGGACGAACGCTCACGGATTCAGGGTTCCCAATCGGCACCAATTCTGGTAAACGTGCTGTCACGCTCCTCGCGCGGAGCTCTTGCCTCTCTGCTTCCTTGGGTGCTTACGATCAGATGGCCCTGCCTGAACCATTCCATGTTGTGCTGGTGGAGCCCGAAATCCCGCCGAATACCGGTACCATCTCCCGGTTGTGCGGGGCCACCGATTCGGTCCTGCATCTGGTCAAGCCCTTGGGGTTCAACACCGATGACCGGCACCTCAAGCGCGCCGGCCTCGACTACTGGCGTTTTGTGCGGATCGTCTATTGGGACAGTTTCTGGGAATTTCTGCAGGCGAACGATACCGGGCGGATGCACTTCCTGAGCAAGAAGGCCGCGGCGCCTTTTACGGAATGCCGGTTCCGGCCTGGCGATTTCCTGGTGTTCGGCAAGGAAACCAAAGGGCTGCCCGAGGAGATCCTCTGGCAGTTCCCGGAGCGTTGCTACGCCATCCCGATGAGCAACCCGAACATCCGTAGCCTTAACATCTCGGTAGCCGCTGGCATTGTCCTTTACGAGGCCTTGCGGCAGCAAGCAGAGGCAGCGGGGGGCTGGGAGGGGTTCGCCCCCCTGCGAAAACCATAGCGCCCATCGAATCCGGTGGTGCGCGCCGTTCGCCGGCAGTCCGGTCAGCGGCAGGGATTCCGCCTTTCCACCGCGCCGATTCCTCTGACGCTTTCAGCCATAAATGCTGCAGAATTCGTCAAGCAGCACCTTGCGGGCGGCAAGCGGCAAACGGTAATAGATGGGGCTCATCATCAAGACGCCCAGGGCTTCCCGTCTTGTCATGTTCTCCCCTGACGAAAAGGCTTGGCCAATACACTCTCCTGCCTCCACCTCAAGCAAAATCCATTCCACAGCTTGTGCGTTCGGCCTTACAACTCCTTCTGAGCTGCCCCTCCTAACTTTCAGTATAGGGTGGTTTTTTACGCCCGGCAAAGAACGGCCGTTTTTTTCCGCCGGGAAAGCTTGGCCTCATCCTGCCATGGTTACAGCGCTTCGCTGGCCGCCCTCCGTTCGGCAATTCCTCGGCGCATCATATCGTGATTTGACCACCAAAAGAGCGATTTGACGCCATTTCCCCTCATTGCTTGCTCAGTCAGGTTAAACGTCTTTATTTAACAATTTCAAAAAGGTTGGATGTTTGACGTCTTTTGAGGCCAAGAGCTATCATGAGGATAATAAAGCCAACTTGTGCCGAAGCATTCCCACATCGAAGGTGGAGGCCGTCATGCGCACCTGCAGTCTGAACGATTTCATGGAAGAGCTCAGACCTTGGCTAGACCGGGACCATGTCCACAGGGCCGAGGTGGACGAGCACAATCATCTGGTCCTCCACTTCACGGACGGGATGAAGAATGTCTACGAAATCAGCGATTGCGACATGTACGAGGTTAAGGAGGTGCTCAGCCGGCTCAAAAACGAGGGCATTCTGGTGAGCGAATAGAGCCTCACTGATGGTCGCCGGAGGAGTGGGTTGTGCGATCTGCCTTTCCCCCGGGTCTGATTTGGGGTAAATAAAGACCGACAGCAAACCGTCGAGTCTTCCACGAGTCCCCATGCCGAAAGCCGCCCGTCTCCTTAATGTCAATTTCGTCCTTCTCTGGCAGGGGCAGATCGTGAGCCTCGCCGGCACCAGCCTCAGCCGGATTGCCCTCACCCTTTGGATCGCCGAGGCCACCGGCTCCCCCACCCTCATGGGCACCATCATGATGGTCGCCTCCCTGCCGGGGCTGGTCATGGTCCCCTTGGGCGGAGTTTTCGCAGACCGGTGCTCGCGGAAAAATGTCCTTGTCTGCTGCGACCTGGTCAACGGCGGCCTAGCCGTGCTGCTGGGGGCGGCGATCTATGCCGCCGCCGAGAGCCTGAAGCTGGCGATCGCCGCCGTGCTCCTGGCCTCCCTGGGCATGAGCGTGGCCGATTCCCTCTTTGTGCCCGCTGTGAATGCCTTCATTCCCGACTTGGTCCCCTCTGAGAAGCTCCTGGCGGCCAATGCCTTCAGCAACACTTCCATCCAGGTGGCCGGCCTCGCCGGCAAAGTGGCGGGCGGTGCGCTCTACCGCCTGCTCGGGGCACCGCTGATCCTTCTGGCGGACGGGATCACTTTCCTGGCCAGCGCCATCAGCGAGAGCTTCATCCGGGAGCCACGAAGTCCAAAAGAAAAGAGCGTTCCGCCAACTCCGAAGAATTTCCTGGCCGAGGCCAAGGAAGGGCTCGCCTATATCTGGGCGCGGCCAGGCTTGTGGGCGGCGGTCCTCGTTTCCGCCGGCCTCCATTTCTTCCTGGAGCCCCTCTTCGTGCTGCTCCCCTTCTACGTGCGGGACCCGCGCTATCTCGGGGCGTCGGCCGATTGGTACGGCTACATCCTGGCGGGGTTCGGTATCGGCACCCTGACCGGCTTCTGGCTGGCCTCGCTGCTCGCCAAGGGCGCACAGGGCCGCCGGACCGTGCCGCTGGTGATCGGCAGCCAGGCGGCGGCCGGGGTGGGGATCGCCCTCATGGGATACCTCTTGCACCCGGTTGCCATACTGGCGTTGATGACCGGGATCGGGTTCCTGTTCGGGATGGCCGGCAACTTCCTCTCTACGGTGCTTCAGACAGGGGTGCCCAATGAGGTACGCGGCCGGGTGCTTGCGGTGGCGACCACCCTGGCCATGTCCCTCGCGCCGCTCGCCATGGGACTGGGCGGGGTCATGGCCGATCGGCTCGGTCGGATCGACCTCATTCTGGCTGGCTGCGGGCTGGCGCTCGCCGGAGGGGCGCCGGCGACGGCAACGATGGGCTCCTATCGGCGGTTTCTGGCCGGGGAGGAAAGGGACGAGGCCGAGGAAAGCCAACCCGCCGCCGCGGTCCCGGGCTGATCTTATCGGGGATGTTGGGGCAAAAGCAGGTCAGGACTTCTTCTGCATCCAGCGGACGCTCTGCTGAATGAGCTTCCCGAGTGCAGCGTCCCAATATTCCTTCTGGC
>JAJYKH010000106.1 GCA_021788685.1 Deltaproteobacteria bacterium
TTCCGATCTCCAGAGGTGCACCTGCTCGGGTTCGGGGAGGCGGGCCGATGACCTCATTCGAGGTCTGGCGCCGCCTGGAGCGCCACCAAACGTGCCGGCCGTTCTCCGGGAGGGGTGTGGAAGGGCTCGGCCGATGCCTGCTCTTGGCGGCGCTGGTTCTGGGGCTGGCCGGGGGCCTGCTGACCCTGGCGGGAATGGGGGTGTACAAGGGGTTGAGCCATTCCGCCTTATTCCAGGTGACCGGGATCAAGATCGAGGGGTGCCGGCGGACCACCAAGGAGATGATCCTGGAGCTGAGCGGGATCGACATCCACACCAACCTGCTCGCCATCGACCCCAAGGCGGTGAAGGCCCGGATCGAAACCAACGAGTGGGTGGAGCAGGCCCGGGTCGAGCGGGAATGGCCCAACCAGCTGGCGATCACCATCCGGGAGCGGACCCCGGTGGCCCTGATCAGCCTGGCGGACGGCCTCTATCATGTAGACCGGCTGGGGACCGTTTTCGCCCGGGTGGTGCCGCCCGAGGATCTCGATTTCCCGGTGATCACCGGCCTCAGGGGGGCGGAGCCACAGGAAGAGAAGCAGGCGGCGGTGCAGGAGGCGCTCCAGTTCATTCAGCGGGCCGGCCGCGGCAATCCCGTCCTGCCCAAGCAGAACATCTCCGAGCTGCACGTGGATAAGGGGAACGGGCTCATCCTTTACTTGGTGGACCGGCCCTTTCCCATCCGCCTGGGGGCGGGGGACATGGGCAAGAAGTATGGCCGGTTGGTCCAGGTGCTGAGCTCCTTGTACCGGAGCCAGACCTTTGCCGACACCGCCTATATCCGCCTGGATTACCAGGCGGACAAGGTCCTGGTCGGCACCGGCAATGCGGGCTGAGCGATTGGTGTTGGGAAGGGAACAGGTGACCGGACATGGCGCATGAGCAGAGAGGAGAAGTGATCGTCGGCCTGGATATCGGCACCACCAAGATCTGCGTCGTGGTGGGCGAGGTCCGGGGCAGCCAGCTCGATGTCATCGGCATCGGCGTCCACCCTTCCGTCGGCCTGCGCAAGGGAGTGGTGGTCAACATCGAGAGCACGGTCAACTCCATCCGCAAGGCGGTGGAGGAGGCGGAGATGATGGCCGGCTGCGAGATCGGCTCGGTCTGCGTGGGCATCGCCGGCAGCCACATCAAGGGCTTCAACAGCCACGGCCTGATCGCCATCAAGCAGCGGGAGATCCGGGCCGAGGACATCGACCGGGTGGTGGATGCGGCCCGGGCGGTCCCCATCCCGCCGGACCAGGAGATCATCCACGTCCTGCCGCAGGAATACATCGTGGACGACCAGGCGGAGATCCAGGACCCCCTGGGCATGACCGGGGTCCGGCTGGAAGCGGACGTCCACATCGTCACCGGCAGCGTCACCGCCGTGCACAACATCGTCAAATGCTGCCACAAGGCGGAGCTGGAAGTGAGCGACGTGGTCCTCGAGCCGCTGGCCTCCGCGGAGGCGGTGCTGACCCAGGAGGAAAAGGAGCTGGGGATCGCCCTCCTCGACATCGGGGGCGGCACCTCCGATCTGGCGGTCTTCGGGGACGGTCACATCAAGCACACCTTCGTCCTCGGCCTGGGGGGGCACAACCTCACCAACGACCTGTCGGTGGGGCTGCGGACCCCGCTCCGGGAAGCGGAGCGGCTGAAGGAGGAATACGGCTGCGCCCTTTCGGCCATGATCGACAAGGACCAGACCATCGAGGTGCCGAGCGTGGGCGGCCGAAGGTCGCGGAAGCTCTCCCGCAAGGTGATGGGCGAAATCCTGGAGCCGCGGATCGAGGAGATGCTCACCATGGTGAACCAGGAGCTGATCGAATCCAAGTTCAAGGAGCAGATCAACGCGGGGCTGGTGCTCACCGGCGGCACCGCGCTGCTGGCCAACATCGTGGACATTGGCGAGCAGATTTTCGATTTGCCGGTCCGGATCGGTTTTCCGCAGAACGTGGGCGGCGTGAGCGACATGGTGAATACCCCGCAGTGCGCCACCGGGGTGGGCCTGGTGCTGTATGCGATGCACCACGGCACCAAGGGGCGGTTCCGGACCCGGGACGGCGGCGGCCTGGGCCGGCTCGCCGGCCGCATGCGGGATTGGTTCAAGGGCATGATGTAATAAGAGGAAAGGGATGCGTTTGGCAATGAGCCAGATGGCGGCACGATAAAGGGGGGCGAGAAATGTCATTCAAACTGGCAGAGCACAATTCACGGGCGCGGATCAAAGTGATCGGCGTTGGCGGCGGCGGCGGCAACGCGGTCAACACCATGGTGGAAGCCAAGCTGCAGGGGGTGGAGTTCATTTCGGCCAACACCGACCTGCAGGCCTTGGACATCTCCAAGGCCGATGTCCGCCTGCAGCTGGGGCCGAAGGTCACCAAGGGGCTCGGGGCCGGGGCCAACCCGGAGCTGGGCCGGGAGTCGGCCGAGGAGAGCGTGGACGAGATCCGCAAGCTGCTCAAGGACAGCGACATGGTGTTCATCACCGCCGGCCTGGGCGGGGGCACCGGCACCGGGGCCGCGCCGGTGGTGGCCCGGGTGGCCAAGGAGCTCGGCGCCCTCACCGTGGCGGTGACCACCAAGCCCTTTGCCTTCGAGGGCCGGTCGCGGCTGAGAAACGCCAATGCCGGCTGGGACCTGCTCAAGCAGCAGGTGGACACCATCATCACCATCCCCAACGACCGGCTGCTTTCCCTGAGCCAGAAGGGGACCCGCTTCATCGACGGCATGAAGATGGCGGACAACGTCCTCGTCCAGGCGGTCAAGGGCATCACCGACCTCATCAACCTGCCCGGCTACATCAACCCGGACTTCGCCGACGTGAAGGCGATCATGAACGGCATGGGCCCGGCCCTCATGGGCGCGGGGGTGAGCGTGGGCGACAACCGGGCGGCGGAGGCGGTGAACATGGCCATCGCCAGCCCGCTGCTCCAGGACATCTCCATCGAGGGGGCCAAAGGCGTGCTGGTGAACATCTCGGCCCGGGAGGACACCCTCACCCTGGCGGAGGTGACTGAGGCGACCACCCGGATCTACGAAGAGGTCCACGACGATGCTAATATCATTCTCGGGGTGATCTTCGACGAGAACATGGGCGATGAGCTGCAAGTGACCGTCATCGCCACCGGGATCAGCTGCGCCGAGGAGGTGGAGAGCCTGCCCGAGAAGGTGAAGCCGCTCCTCAAGAAGAGGGAGCTGGAGACCCCGCACCTGCCCTTCGGGGAACGGGGACAGCAGGAGATCAAAAAGCGCAACCCCTTCCCCCAGAACCTGTTCGACGAGGAGGAGCTGGACCGGCCCACCTTCCTGCGCAAGAACGAAAGCTGATGATGGCGTCGCAAAAAGTCGCCAGCTCCTGCGTTGCGCTGCATGATCTCGTCGCTGCGGCGTACCGGGGTACGCCTCGCTCCTCGACATTTGCGCGTCTTGGATCTGGCGATTTTTGCTTAGCCATCCCTCTCAGGGCAGCTCGCTTGGGTCGGCTCCCTCCCGTTTTGGGCACGGACTCCAACCTCCCCTTCTCCCATCATGCCAGGCCCCCCTTCCCGGCATGACCGGCTGGCCGCCGAAACCGGCGGCTGGCGGAAGAAGTGGACGGGGCTCCTGCCCGTGGCCCTCGTCTTCCCCAACCTCTATCGGGTGGGGATGTCCAACCTGGGCTTCCAGCTGGTCTACGACCTGGTCAACAGCCAGCCGGAGCTGGTCTGCGAGCGCGTCTTCCTGCCGGAAACCCCCGGCCGGCCCCTCTCGGTGGAATCGAACCGCCCCCTGCGGGACTTTCCGCTCATTCTCTGCTCGCTCAGCTTCGAGGAGGATTACCTCAACCTCATCCGGATGTTGGACGCGGGGGGAATCGAGCCCTTGGCCGAGAACCGGCGGACCGCCGATCCTTTCCGGGAGCCGGGGCGGCCGCTCCTGGTCGGCGGGGGAGTGGCGACGTTCATCAATCCGGAGCCCCTGGCCCCCTTTTTCGACCTCCTGGTGATCGGCGAGGCGGAAGCCGCCCTTCCCCCGGTGCTGGCAGCGCTCCTGGCCGCCGGCGGCCGGCTGGACCGGCCGGCCTTCCTCCGGAGCCTCGCCGCCTCCTCCCCCGGCTGCTACGCCCCCCAGCTCTATTCCTGCGAGTACGGCCCCCAGGGTGAGCTGCTCGGAATCACCGCCCCCTCGGACCTCCCCGCCCGGGTCAGGAAGGTGACTGGCCCCAAGCCGGCGGTGGCCGGGCATTCCCGGGTGCTGACCCCCGAGGCCGAATTCGCCGACCTCTTCCTGGCCGAGCTCGGCCGCGGCTGCAGCCGGGGATGCCGGTTCTGCGCGGCCGGCTTCGTCTATCGGCCCCCCCGGCTGTGGGAGGTAGCCGCCATCAAGGCCGCCCTCGCGGCGCGGCCCCAGGCCGTCCGGCGGATCGGTCTTCTCGGGATGGAAATGGCCCGCCGTGCCGATCTCGCCGCCCTGAGCGACTACCTGCTCGGGGAGGAGTGCGCCCTTTCCTTCTCTTCCCTGCGGGCCGACGCGATCAGTCCGGAGCTGCTGCGCCTGCTCGCGGCAAGCGGCCTCAAGTCCGCGGCCATCGCCCCGGACGGCGGCTCCGAGCGGCTGCGGCGGGTGATCAACAAGGGACTCACCGAGGAAGACCTGCTGCGGGCGGCCGAGGCGCTGGCGGAGGTTGGCATCGCCAACCTGAAGTTGTATTGTATGATCGGCCTGCCCACCGAGGAGGACGAGGACCTCCTGGAGCTGGTGGCCCTTGCCAGGCGGATCAAGGACAAGGTCATGACGGTGGGGCGGCGGCGGGGGCGGGTCGCTGACCTGACGCTCAGCGTCAACTGCCTTGTGCCCAAGGCCTGGACCCCCTTCCAGTTTTACGGCATGCCCCCGGTGTTGGAGCTGAAGCGGAAGCTGAAGCTCGTCCGCAAGGGATTGGCCGGGGAACCCAACATCCGCATTCAGGCGGAACCGCCGGAGAAGGCCCTGCTGCAGGCGGTGCTCGCCCGCGGGGACCGGCGGCTGGGCGCGGCCCTGCCCGCGGTGGTGCGCTCGGAGAAGAACTGGCGGCAGGCCATGAAGGACGAAGGCCTCGATCCGGGGTTCTATGCCAACCGGGGCCGCGGGGAGCAGGAGCGGTTCCCCTGGGAGATCGTCGATCACGGCCTGGACCGGGGCTACCTGTGGCGGGAATACCAGCGGGCCCTGGCGGCCAGGGCCACCCCGCCGTGCGAGATCGAGCGGTGCCGCCGCTGCGGGGTGTGCGGGTGAGGGCTTGAGGTAAAGGTGAGGGGGTAACGAGTGACAGGTGACAAGTAACGAGTAAAAGCACTTGTCACTTGTCCCCCGCCAATTTTCTCAAGCCTCTAACCGCAAGCGCAGCAGTCCTCCAACCCTTAAGCCTTGCGCCAACACCGCTAACGATGGAACAGCTCCGAATGACAGCTCCACCTGTGGAGGAAGAGGCCCCCGGCAGCGAGGAGCAGACCGCGGCCGACCTGGCCGGCCTCAAGCCGTTCCGGCTGGTCAAGTTCTTCTCCTTCACCGGCCTGTTGGTGTTCCTCGTCTTCACCCTGGCACTCTCGTGGGTGATCTCCAACCATGCCAAGCGGGTGCTCCTCGAGCGGAGCGAGGGCTATGCCCTGGTCTTTGCCGAGAACCTGAACCACCAGGTCTTTCAGCAGTTCGTCATCCCCACGGTCCTGCGCTACGGCAAGATCGCCCTTCGGAACCCCACCCAGTTCAACCGGCTCGACGCCATTGTCCGCAACACCACCCACGGCCTGAAAATCCAATCGGTGACCATTTTCGACTCCCAGGAGAATGTCATCTCCTACAGTACGAGCGAGGAGCGGGTCGGCCGGCGGGGGGAGGGAGGGGTGGAGTACCAGAAGGCGCTGCAGGGGATCAACAACTCGCGGCTGGTCTTCAAGGGCTCGCTGCTCAACTTTCTGCCGGGCATGGACGAGATCTCCTGCCAGCTCGTCACCTACATCCCCTTCCGGCAGGAGCGGCCGCTCAGCGAGAGCACCGACCAGATCATGGGGGTCATCGAGCTGGTGCAGGACCTCTCCGAGGATTTCGAAGCCATTCTCCGCCTCCAGGGCGTGATCGTCTTCACCTCGGTTCTGATCATGTCCGGGCTGTTTGTGGTGCTCCGTTTCATCGTGGCCCGGGCGGACCGGATCATCGAGGCAAGGGCCATGGAGCGGCGGCGTCTGGAGGAGAAGCTCCACCAGAGCGAGCGGCTGGCGAGCCTCGGGAAGATGGTGGCCGCGGTGAGCCACGAGATCAAGAACCCCCTGGGAATCGTGCGCAGCACGGCGGAGATCCTCCGGAAGCGGATCAAGTCCATCGCCCCGGAAAACGAGCATCTGGCCGAGATCATCATCAGCGAGACGATCCGGCTCGACGGCATCGTCCGGGAGTTTCTCGACTTCGCCCGTCCCCAGACCCCGCGGCTCGCCCTGGCGTCGCTCAACGAAGTGGTGACCAAGGTGCTCCGGTTCATGGAGCCGGAGCTGGAAAAACAGGGGGTCAGGCTGGAAGCACAGCTTGATGAATCCCTCGACCCCCAGCGTCTGGACGAGGGGCTGCTCTACCGGGCGTTGCTGAATATTCTGGTGAATGCGGTGCAGGCGATGCCGGAGGGAGGGGTATTGCGGGTCGCCACCCGGCGGCCGGCATCATCTGCCGCCGGTGCGGTCATCGAGATCGCGGACACCGGGTGCGGCATGTCCGCCGAGAAGCAGAAGCAGATCTTCAATCCCTTTTTCACCGACAAGTACCGGGGGACCGGCCTGGGCCTCGCCATCGCCAAGAACATCGTCGACAGCCACGGCGGAACCATCGCGGTGGAAAGTCAGGAAGGGCAGGGGACCCTGTTCCGGATCACCCTGATGGGAAAGTGAGATTTCCGATTTTGGATAGCTGACTTCCGATTTTTAAATCAAAAATCTCACTTCAAAAATCTTACTTTTTTTTCTGCTCCAGCTCTCCCTTCAGCCGCTCGCGCTCTTCTACCAGCTCGCGGTAAGCCTCCTCGGCCCGCTGGGCGGCCTGACCCTGCTGCTCCTTCATCTGGGTGACCTTGGCCTGGATCTTTTCCGGCTTGATCCGCAGGTCCTCGGTGCCGAAAAGCGCCGAGGCCAGGAAACGGAAAGAGAACTTCATCAGCTCGATGTCATCCGCCTTGATCCGGGCGATGGTCTCGTTCTCGACCTCGTAGGTCGAGAGAAAGGAGCTATCGAAGACGAAGGAGCGGAAGGCGTCGAGATCAGTGCTCGCCATGAAGAACATCCGCTGAGCCTTTTCGCTCAGGGTGGCCTGAATGCCGAAGGACTTGCGCCGCATCACCAGGGCCATCCATTCCCGGTTCATCTCGTCGCAGAGGTCGACTCCTTGGTCCTGGCGCCATTCGCGGATGGTCCAGATCTTCTCCTCCTCATGCCCCTTGCAGTGCGGCTCCTGCACGACGAAATAGAACTGCTCGGCGGCGGGAAGCGACTCCTTGCTCTCGGCCCGCTCATGGAAATTGGCCATGCCTACCGGATAATAGCGGCAGGTGGTGGGGCGATCGGTGTAAACCGTGCATCCTTCGGGGGTGACGAACGGGCAGCGGTTCTTTTCGTTGAGCTTGATCTTCACCCCGGGCATGTCCGTTTTCTCGAGGTAGAGGGGGGTGGTGTAGAGGTGGATGAAGTCGGGAGCGCCGAGGCCGAGCCGTTTCCGCAGGCGGAGGATGTCGAACGGGGTGAGGGTGATGTTGATGTTGCCGCAGCAGGCCGTGAAGCAGCTGACCCCCGGGTGGCAGCGGAACTTGATCGTGCTGTCCAGGGTGTACTTGCGCGGGAGAATATGGCTGGGGTTGGTATCTGACCCGAACAGGTCCTTGAGGGTCTTTTCCGGTTTGCTTGCGGTCATTGATGGAGCCCTTGCTTCTGGTGTGGACGGAAGGGGAGTTCACTCCCCGAAGAAATTCTGTCTATCGATAGGCCGACACCTTAATCATCCGGGGCCGCCATTGTCAATTACAACCATCCTGTACAACCATCCTGAATCCGTGAGCGTTCGTCGTGCGCCGGATCTGCGAAGGCGAGCGTTCGATTATGGCGCGCTCTATCGGACGGTTGCCGACAGAGGAGATGGCGTGACGGACGGACGCCCCGGG
>JAJYKH010000107.1 GCA_021788685.1 Deltaproteobacteria bacterium
CCCTGCCGCCGCTGCTTATCATCTTTTTTCTCCTGATCGTCTCCGTCTTCTCCTATCACAATTTCGGCACCCTGGGCGGCGTGGTCGAGCGGTTGATCGAGCGGTCCGAGCAGACCGTCAGCACCCAGACTACCCTGGCCTCCGCCATTGCCGAAAGCCAGCGCGCCGTGAGCCAGTATTTCCGCAAGCCGGACGCGGCCGGGCTGCAGGCCGCCCACCAGGAGCTGAGCCGCCTGCGGGGCGTGGTCGAGCCCCTGGGCAACGCGGAGGCCCTGCAGGCGGTGGCCCGGCTCGAGCAGCTGGTCGATGCCGTGAAAACCCGCCTGGGCGCCCTGGAAAGCCAGGAAAAGGCCATGCCCGCGGCCCAGCAGGAGATCCGCCGCCACTTCTCCGGGATGGACGCGGCAAAAATCGGGGAAATCATGGCGTTCATGGACAAGGTGGGAAACGATCTGCGGGATCCCGACCCGCGCCAGCATGGAGCGCTCGACGCCCAGTTCTCCGCCCTCGCCAAGAGCGCCGGCGGCGACCTGCGGCCCGCCATCGAGGATTACTGGGACCTTTGGGCCGGCTATACCGCGGTCTATCTCAAGCTCCAGGCGGACGTCTCCCACCAGCTGGGGGCGGTGCTCTCCAAGCTCTACGCCTTCCAGGAGGCCCAGATGGCGCGGGGCCGCCAGGAAATGCAGGAGATCCGCGGCGAAACCGTCAGCCAGATCACAAGGGCCTCTTCCCTGGTGGTGGTCGTCAGCCTCGCGGCCATCGTTCTCGGCCTGGCCCTCACCATGGTGCTCGGCCGCAGCCTGATGCGGACCATGCAGCGGGTCACCGCCGGCATCCGGGCCAGCTCCGCGCAAGTGGCCTCCGCCTCGGGGGAGATGACCACGGCCAGCCAGGGCCTGACCGAGGGGGCCGCCTTCCAGGCCTCTTCGCTTGAGGAAATCTCGAGCTCCCTGGAGGAGGTTTCCGCCATGGCCAGGACCAGCGCCGAGAATGCCCGGCAGGTCAACCGGCTGATGGAAGCGGCCGGGCAGCTCATGGCCGCGGCCACCCAATCCATGGACCGGCTCACCGGCTCCATGGGCGAGATCACCGCCGCCAACGACCAGACCTTCAGAATCATCGGCACCATCGAGCAGATCGCCTTCCAGACCAATCTGCTCGCCTTGAACGCCGCGGTGGAAGCCGCCCGGGCCGGCGAGGCCGGGGCCGGCTTCGCCGTGGTGGCCGAGGAGGTGCGGAACCTGGCAGGCAGGGCCGCCGAGGCGGCGCGGGAAACCACCACCCTGATCGAAGGCTCCTCCGCGAAGATCGGCGGCGGCAGCGAGATGGTGACCGAGACGTCGCGCTCCTACCAGGAGGTGTCGGCGAGCGCCGCCAAAGTGGGGGCGATGATCGGCGAGATCACCGTGGCGGCCGACGAGCAGGCCCAGGGAGTCAACCGCATCCGGGACGGGGTCATGGAGGTGGACAAAATCGCGCAGCAGAACGTGGCCAGCGCCGAGGACCTTGCCGGCGCCGCCGATTCGCTGAAGCAGCAAGCGGAGCAGCTGCAGGCCTTCGTGCAGGAGCTGGTGGGGCTCATGGGCGCCGCCGGCCGGGCGGGGGGAACCGGTTCGCGTCAAGGGAAAGACCGGCAGGTCGCATACCTGCCTCATTCTTGAGCCGTTCAACATTCGAGCAAGGAGGTGAATCCGTGAGAAAACGTTTGGTTCTGGCCATGGCGTTCTGGTGGGCCATGGCGCTCCCGGCCGCTGCCCTGGCCGCGGACGGGGCCACCCTCTTCCTGCAGAAATGCGGGGGGTGCCACAAGAAGGGCGGCCAGGCCGCGCCGGTCAATCCGGCCGACAAGGCCTCGGTGGTCTGGGACAAGTACTTCGCCCGGGGCCGCCATCCGGTGGACCTGGCGAAGACCATGAGCAATCAGGAGCTGCAGAGCGTCATCCAGTATCTCAAGCAGCATGCGGCCGACAGCGACCAGCCGGCGGCTGCCGTCATCCCGAACTAGCGTTCATTCAGAAACGAGGATTTTCGTTCGAGTGCAAGGCGCAAGGGAGCCTGGAAAGCGGAGCGTACAGTCCTTGCGTGACCATTTCCAGGCGACTGAGCAACGCAGCGATCGAGCGAAAAGACCGTTTCCGGATGGGAACCAACTAACGTGGCAGGAAAGGAGGAAGAGAGAGTGAAACGCATCGCTATGACCGCGGCGGCGGTCCTGATCGGGGCCGGCTCGGTGCATGCCGCGCCGGAGACCGTGACGTTGCCGCTTGAGGATTACAAGGCCATTCTGCACCGGCTGGACTCCCTCCAGCAGCGGGTGGAGCAACTGGAATCCGGGAAGGCTGCCGCCGCCCCGGCACCGGCGGCACCCGCAGCGGCTGCACCGGCGGCACCCGCAACGGCGGCGTCGGCGCCGGCAGCGGGGGAAGCCGGTTTGAAGAAGGATGTGGCCTCCATCTACGATACGTTGGACAAAGTGGAGACCAAGACCCTCAAGGACCGCCTCAACCTGGGGGCCGAGCTGCGCACCCGGATGGATTTTTATAACGTGGATAACTATCTCGATCCCATCAATGGCGTTCGTTCCGACCACAACGACAACGCCTGGACCAACCGCTTCCGGCTCAACATGGATGCCGAGGTAGCCGAGAACCTCCAGTTCCACGGCCGGTTGGCCGTCTACAAGAACTGGGCCGATAACCAATCGCCGCTGATTCTTTCGGACCCCAATGCGGCCCACGTGCCGGACTCCACCAACGTCAAGCTGGACCGGGCCTACATCGACTGGGTCCCTTCCGGCCTGCCGGTGCCGGTGGCCTTCACCTTCGGCCGGCAGCCCTCCTCCGAGGGCCCGCCCTTCGAGCTGAAGGAGAACCGGCTGCGGCAGTCCACCTACCCGGCCCTGATCTTCGACGGCGAGTCGGACGGCGTGGTGGCCACCATCGGCCTGGAGCGCTACCTGGGGATCAAGGATTCCGGCCTGCGGTTCTTCTATGCCAAGGGCTTCCAGGATGACGACAACTTCGTCACCTTCATGGACAGCACCGCCAACATCAAGGACCTGAACGTCTACGCCGCTTTCTTCGAGGGCGAGGTCCCCGGCCTGCGCGACAGCCTGTTCGTGCTGAGCTACGTCCGCGGTAACGATTTCGTGGGCGGGCCGCTCGTCGATGCGTTCAATACTGCTTTTCGTGCTAGGAATTATAATTACGAGGATACCAATATCGGCAATATGGACCTGTACGGCGCCCATGTCCAGGCGGCCAACCTGCTCAACAGCGGCTTCGACGTCTTCCTGTCCACCGGCCTGAACGAGAGCCACCCGAACGGCAGGACCATCGTGGATGCCAATGACATCAACAACAGCCTGGGCGGGCTGCTTTCCGCCGACGGCAGCTCGGACCATACAGGCTGGAGCGTCTACACCGGCTTCCGCTACAACCTGCCGATCGCCTCTTTGAACATGCCGAAGATCGGCTTCGAGTACAACCACGGCAGCGAGTACTGGTTCAGCTACACCCAGGGCAGCGCCGAGCTGTTCAATAAGCTCGGCACCCGGGGCAATGTCTACGACCTCTACTATCTGCAGCCGTTCAACAAGTACCTGTTCCTGCGGACCGGGTACACCCTCATTGATTACGATTACACCGGCAGCGGCGTGCACCTGGGCGAGCCCCTGCCCACCGACGCCGAGCTGCGCAATGTCTACATGCTGATCGACGCCCGCTTCTGATCGCTGGCGTTCAGTGGATGTCCAGGAAGGCCGGCTGCTGCCGGCCTTCCTGTTTTCCGGACCGTTTGCTTGCGGCTGGATTTGGCTTTCGCTAGGATAGCTGCAGTGACAAGTGACGGTGACAAGTGAAAGCCGGGAGGGCTCGGTTCACGGATAGCCGTTACCCGGTACCCGGTACCTGTCACTCGTCACTATCGAGAGGTCTCTCATGGAAACCTACTACAGTCCCAAGGACCTGAAGAAGTTCGCGGAAATCGGGAGCGAGGCCCCGGAGCTGGCCCGGAAGTTCTTCGACTACTACAACGCGGTGTTCGCCGAGGGCGAGCTGACCGAGCGGGAAAAGGCGCTCATCGCCCTGGCGGTGGCCCATGCCGTGCAGTGCCCCTACTGCATCGACGCCTACACCCAGACCTGCCTGGAGAAGGGCTCCAACGCCGCGGAGATGACCGAGGCCATCCACGTGGCCACCGCCATCCGGGGCGGCGCCTCCCTGGTCCACGGCGTCCAGATGCGCAACGTCAACGCCAAGCTCTCGCTGTAAGATGGCGGGGCAGGGCAGTATGGAGATCTTCTCCGGCGAGGCGGCGGTGAAGGCCCCGGTCCAGCCGTTCGCGGAGAGGCTGGCCGGCCACGGGCTCGAGCTGCGGCGGGGCACGGCGCAGACCCTGCAGGTGAACGTGGGCCTCACGTGCAACCAGGCCTGCCGCCACTGCCATCTGGCGGCCGGCCCCGGCCGGTCCGAAAGCATGGACCGGGCGACCATGGCCCAGGTCGCGGCCTTTGCCGCCCGCTCCCGGTTCCGGTGCATCGACATCACCGGCGGCGCGCCGGAGCTGAATCCCGATCTCGAATGGTTTCTGGCGGCGCTGGCGCCGCTCGCCCCGCGCCTGATGCTCCGCTCCAACCTCACCGCCCTGGCCGCGCGGCCTCACGAGGAGCTGCTCGCCCTCTGCCGGCGCCACCGGGTGGCGATCGTCACCTCCCTTCCGGCCCTCAATGCCTCCCAGACCGACGCCCAGCGCGGCGAAGGGGTGCTCGCCACGAGCCTGGCCATGCTCCGGAAGCTCAACGGGCTGGGCTACGGCAGGCCGGAGGCCGGCCTCGAGCTCGACCTGGTCGCCAATCCCACGGGCGCCTTTCTGCCTCCCTCCCAGTGCCAGGCCGAGCAAAAGTTCCGGGGCGACCTGGCGCGCAAGTGGGGAATCGTCTTCACCCGCCTGTTCACCTTCGCCAACGTGCCCCTCGGCCGGTTCCGGAAATGGCTGAAGGAGTCGGGCAATTTCGAGAATTACATGGAGCGGCTGGCCGCCGCCTTCAACCCCGCCACGGTGGAAGGGCTCATGTGCCGCACCCTGGTCTCGGTCGCCTGGGACGGCTTTCTCTACGACTGCGATTTCAACCTGGCCGCCGGCCTGCCGGCAGGCTCGGTCAGGCGGCACGTCTCCCAGATGGCAGGGCCGCCCGCCCCCGGCGAGCCCATCGCCACGGGCGATTACTGTTACGCCTGCACCGCGGGCGCCGGCTTCACCTGAGGGGGAAGTATTACCGCCTAGGCTGGCGGCAAAAGGCACGAAGCTCAAAGCTCACCACGAAAGGGTAGGCGGATAAGCGCAGCGCATCCGCCATTCCGAGCAGGTGGCGAACATGGACCGCTGGGCCCCGGCTGGTGCCTGTCTTCATTCTCCGCCAATGGGAAAGAACAGCTCGAAGGTTGACCCCTCTCCCCGCCGGCTCTGCACCTCGATGAAACCCTCGTGGCGGTCCATGAACTTCTTGGTGATGGACAGCCCCAGCCCCACCGCCTGGTGGCCCCCCGCCGCCTTGGTCGTGTAGAACGGCTCCAGGATCCGGTCCAGGTCCTGGGGCTCGATCCCGACGCCGGTATCCGCGATCCGCACCACGGCATAGTCCCGCTCGTCCCGGCGTTTCCGGCGGGTCTCCACGGTCAGCGCTCCCCCTTTCGGCATGGCGTCGATGCCGTTGTCGAGGACGTTGTCCAGCACCTCCCTGACCTTCCGCCGGTCCACGGCCACGGGGGGCAGCTCGGCCAGCGAGGTGCGGACCTCGATGGACCGCTCCGCGCAGGTCTCGGCAAAGCCGGCCAGGGCCTCGCTCACCAGCCGGTTGAAATTGAGGGCATGTTTTTCGAGGGGCAGGTCGAAGACGTAGGAATCGACCCTTTTGAGGATTTTTTCGAGCCGACGGGCTTCGGCGGCAATCACCCGGGTGTATTTTTTCTCCGTCGTGCCGTCGGGGATGCGGCGGTCCAGCCGGCGGGCCAGGCCGCCCACCACCGTGAGCGGGTTCCTGATCTCGTGGGCCACGTTGGTGGTCATCCGGCCGAGGGCCGACAGCTTCTCGGCCTCGATGAGGCGGGTCTGGAGCTTCTGCCGGTCCGCGGCCGTCCGGGAGCGTTCGACCATTCCGGCGAGGGTGCTGGCCACCGCGGAAAGGAAGGGTCCTTCGTCCCGCTCGCGGCTCTGCGGCTCCTGGACCTCGAGGTTGATCAGCCCATAGAGCCGTTCCCCCGAACGGATGGGGATGCAGTAATGGCCGTGGGGAGAGGCGCCCGGCCCGGTTTCATGGATGATGGACTGGCAGCCGGCGTCGGCCGCTTCGGCATTGAGGGCCGCCTGCCCGCAAAGACACTTGCCGAAGGGCACCCGGGCGCACTGGGCGAGGTGCTCCGGCGTGAAGCCCTGCTGGGCTTTCATGACCAGGGTCCGGGGGTCCTCCTCCACCACGTAGACGCAGCCCCTTTTCTCGACGCCAAAAGACGGGATGGCCAGGATCTGGTCGAGCGCCCCGGCCAGCTGCCGTTCCAGGGGGAGCGGCTCCAGGGACAGACGCAGGATCTCGTTGAGAGTGCTCTGAAACTGGTAGCTGCGCCTGATTTTTTCTTCGGCCTGCTTGCGGCGGGTGATGTCCCGGCCAATGGAATTGATGGTCAGGACCTCGCCGTTGCGCCCGTAATGGAGGTTGGTGGTCCACAACAGGTCGCGCACCTCGCCGGTGCGGCTCACCTGCCGGTTTTCGATGGTGGCGCTGGCCATCTTCTTCTCGATCCAGACCTGGAGCGCCTGCCGGGTCGTCTCCCGGTCCTCGGCGTGGATGAAATCGAAGGCCGAGCGGCCCAGGCATTCTTCCGGCCGCAGCCCGAAGATGTTCCTGGATTGGTGGTTGACGAAGGTCAGCTCGCCGCGGGCGTTGACCTGGGTGATGAGGTTGTCGGTGCCCTCCACCAGCTCCCGGTACTTCCCCTCGGTCTGCCGGCGGGCGGCGATTTCCCTCTCCAGGGGAACGAGGGCCAGGCGGCGCAGGATGTACCAGAGGACGACGCCCATGAGGGCGGCGAGCAGGACCGACCGTTCCCCCATCTGCAACCTCAGCCGGTCGAGCCCCTCCACCACGGGGGTGAAGTCCTTGCGCATCCGGAGGCGGAGCGGCGAGCTGCCGGCGTATTGCAGCTGACGGTTGAAACCGGCCGCATTCGCCTCCGGCATGGGGCGCCGGAAGTCCACGAGCACGGCGCCGTCGGGGGCCACGACCCGCAGCTCGATGATGTCCGGGTGCCCGGAGGTCCACTGGTTCAGGAATTTCCTGGCCGTGGCCTGGTCGTGGCGCAGCAGCGCTTCCCGGGTAAAGCTCCCCAGCAGCGACAGCTCGTCTTCGGCCTGCCGCCGGGCATTCCCGAGAACGGACCTCTCGACTTCGGAAAAGAGGGCGAGATCGAACAGGCCGAGGAAGAGGAGCAGCACGGCCATGAAGGCAAGAATCGCCCCCCGGTAGCGGCTGTGCAGGTACTTCATGGGGGCCAGACCGAAGGCTGAAGACCGAAGGCGGAAGGAACATCGAACATCGAACATTGAACATTGAACGTCGAATGACCGGCCTCCGACCTCCGACCTCCACCCTCCAGCGTCTTCTTCATAACGCCCGCTGGATGACCTCGGAGAGCGAGGGGTGGATGTGGACGGGCACGGTGATCCCGGCGGGATTGCCCTCCATGGCTGCCATCACCACCACCACCTCGTGGATGAGGGTGGAGGCGTCGGGTCCCATGATGTGGCAGCCCAGGATTTTCGGCTCCTCCGGGTCGAGGAGGAGCTTGATGAAGGCGTCCTCCGCCTCCATGGCGAGTCCCATTCCCGTTTCCAGGTAGTCGAAGCGGACGGCCCGGTGCTCGATGCCCCTGGCCTTGGCGTCCTGCTCCCGCAGCCCCACGGCGGCGACCTGGGGGGAGCTGAAGACCGCCCGGGGCATGATCTCGAAATCCATGGGGTGATTGTGCTCGCCGGCCATGTTCCAGAAGGCGTGCTGCGCCTCCCGGTTGGCGGCGTGCTTGTAC
>JAJYKH010000108.1 GCA_021788685.1 Deltaproteobacteria bacterium
GAATTGAGGACCGAGCCATCTTCCGGAGTGGCGGTGGAGTCCACCCCGGCCTTCAATCCCCGTCCCGGGGAGGAGCCGCTTGAAACTGAAGCTCAAAGAGAGATTCCGGGCGCGCAACCGGCTGGAGAAGGCGGGAATCATCCTGACGGCCCTGGTGGTGCTCTACACCCTGGTCGGCTTCCTGGCCCTGCCTCCCCTTTTCAAAATGGTGCTGACGGACCGCCTCGCCTCCTCCCTCCACCGGAAGGTGGCGATCGGCAGCGTCCGCACCAACCCGTACGTCCTCTCGATGACCGTCCGGGACCTGCGCGTCAGCCAGGCGCATGGCCCGGGGACCTTCGCCTCCTTCGATGAGCTGTACCTGAACCTCCAGGCCATGTCCCTGTTCAGGGGCCTGATCCTCAAGGAGGTGACCCTGACCGGGCCCCGGCTCACCCTCATCCGGACCGCGCCCGGACGGTACAACTTTTCCGACCTGCTGGCCGGCCCTTCCGGCAAGGGGCCGGAGAGGCGGTTTTCCATCAACAACATCCGGGTCATCCGGGGCCAGATTCTGGTCGACGACCGGGTGAAGAAGCAGATCCAAGCCGTAACCGGCATCACCTTGGGCATCCCCTTCATTTCCAACATGCGCGCCAACGTGGACATCTGGGTCAAGCCCCGCTTCACCGCATCGGTCAACGGCAGCCCCGTTTCGTTCGCCGGCCAGACGAAGCCCTTTTCCCCTACCCGCGCCACCGACCTGAACATCCGCCTGCATGATGTGGATCTCCACCGATACCTCGGATACGCTCCGTTCCCTCTGCATTTCGATCTGCCCTCCGGCCTGCTCGATCTGGATCTCAAGCTCGCCTACGAGCAGCCGCGGGGAGGGCCGAAAATGAACATCAGCGGGAACCTCGCCCTGCGAAACGTGCGGGCGGTGGATGATCAGGGGCGCCCCCTCCTGGACCTGCCGGGGCTGAAGATCGGGATCGCCTCCTTCTCGCCCCCGAACCGCCGGCTCTATCTCTCCGGAATCAAATTTCAGCCCCTTACCCTGTATGTCCGGCGCAACCGGGAGGGGACCATCAACCTGCAGGCGCTGCTCGGCACTTCCCGGCAGCCGCCGGGGCAGGCGGCACCGGCCAAATCCCGGGAAGAGCCCTGGGAGGTGCACGTCAACGCCCTGAACCTCCCCCGGGCCACCATCCACGTGGCGGACCAGGCCGCCGAGCAGCCGTTCACCACGACCCTCACTCCGGCCACTCTGGAGGTTTGGGGGTACAGCAGCCTCCCCGGGGCCAAGGCGCGGTTTACCTTTGCCGCCAAGGAGCAGGGAGGGGCCGCCATCGATGCCAAGGGGGAGTTTTCCGCCTCCCCCCTGGCCGCCGCCGGCACCGTTGAGCTGGCCGGGGTGAAGCTGCCGGAATTCGCGCCCTATTACCGGTCAAGCCTCAAATTCGATGTCGAGGATGGCACCTGGGGCCTGAAGACCGGCTACCGGCTGGCCTGGGGAAAAGAGGCCACCGAGGTGCTCCTCACCGGCCTCTCCTCCTCGCTCACTTCCCTTCGCCTCCGGGAGCAAGGGGCGACCCGGGATTTCTTCCAGGCCGCTTCCCTCCAGGTCGAGGATGGCGAGCTCGATTCACAGGCCAGGCGGCTCACCGCGGGAAAATGCAGCTCGCGGAGCGGCCGGCTGGAGGTGGTCCGCCTGCCGGACGGCCGGCTTAACCTCGCGAACCTTCTCCCCGCCGCCAAGAAGGCGGGGAAGGCAACGGCGGGGGGAACCGCCGCCGGAGGCCCCTGGCAGGTCCGCGTCGCCAGCGCCGCCCTGGATGACTTCACCATCCAGGCCCAGGACCGCACCCTCCCGGAGCCCGCCGACCTGAAGCTCGACCGGCTGATGCTCCGCCTGGGCAACTTCACCACCGCTGAGAAAAGCCCCGGGCAGCTTTCCCTTTCCTGCCGGGTGAACGAAAAAGGAGCAGCAGCAGCCCATGGAAGGTTCGGGCTCTTTCCCCAGTTCGCTGATCTCGCGGTCACCCTGCGGGACCTCCCGGTCGTCGCGGTCCAACCTTACCTGCAGAACCGTCTGCGGCCCACGCTGACCGGCGGCCGCTTCTCCGCCCGCGGCAGCCTGCTGGCCGGCCGGACCCCGGAGGGCGCCTTCGCCCTTACCTACCAGGGAAACGCGGCCATCGACGGCTTCTCCTCGCTCAACCAGGGCCAGGAGCTCATCGCCTGGAAAAGCTTGGCGGCAAACGGTATCGACTACGCCAACCACCCCGGCCATCTCACGGTCCGGGACCTCCTGCTCGATGGCTCCACGGCCCTGGTGCGGATCAGCCCCGAGGGGAGGATCAACATCCTGGAGGCCCTGAAGTCCACGCCAGCGGCCACACGGAACCAGCCCGCAGATGAGAAGGCGGGCCCCGGCGGCACCGGCCCGAAGCTCGCCGCCTGGCCGGTCCGGATCGACACGGTCCGGCTGCAGGGGGGAGAGATTGAGCTTGAGGACCAGCACATCAAACCGGGCTTCGACAGCTCCCTGGATGAGCTGGCCGGCAGCATCGTCGGCCTCTCCTCCGAGCCAGGGTCGGAAGCGGCCATCAACCTGCAGGGAAAGATGAACGGGGTGTCGCCGCTCTCGCTCACCGGCAAGGCCACCCCGCTCGGCCCCAACTTCGGCCTGGACATGGCCCTTCAGCTGCAGGGGCTGGACATGGCCGACCTCGATCCCTTTGCCCGGAAATACGTGGGGTACACCCTGGAAAAAGGAAACCTCTCCCTCAATCTCAAGTACGCCATCATCCGGTCGAAGCTCGACTCCCGGAACGAGATCCTGTTCGACCAGCTCACCCTCGGGAACAGGGTGGAAAGCCCCGAGGCGATCTCCCTGCCGGTCAAGCTGGCCCTCCGGCTTCTCCAGAACCGCCAGGGGGAGGTCAGGCTCGACATCCCCGTTTCCGGCGACTTGAACGACCCGCAGTTCCATCTTGGCTCCATCATCTGGAGCACCTTCAAGGGCATCATCGCCAAGGCGATCACCGCCCCCTTTTCCTTCCTTGCCTCCCTGGTCGGCTGGACGGGCGGGGAGCTGGACCACGTGGACTTTGCCTACGGCAAAAGCCAGCTGAGTCCGGAGGCGAATGCCAAGCTGACCAAGCTCGCCCAGGCACTGTACGATCGGCCTGGGCTGAAGATGGACATCAAGGGGTATGTCGCCCTGGACGAGGACCGGCAGGCCCTCGGGCAACATCGGTTCCAGCTCCTCCTGCGCCGCCAGAAGCAGCGCGACCTGGTGCGGGCGGGCCAAGCCGGCCTCTCCCTCGAGCAGGTGAAGATCCTTCCGGAGGAATACGAGAAATACCTGGCCGCGGCCTATCGGGCGGCCCTGGCCGAGCGGACGGGCGGACCGGTGATCGGACTCTTGCAGGTCGCTTCGCGGGAGCAGATGGAAAAATACCTGAGGTCCACCATCAAGATCACCCAGGAGGACCTCCGCGTCCTGGCCCAGCAGCGGGCCGTCCAGGTCCGGGAGCACATTCTGACCGAGGGGAAGATCGAGCCGAACCGGGTCTTCATCGTGACCCCGGAGTCGCTCTCCCCTCCCCCGAAGAAGGGGGTGCCGGCGAGCCGGGCCGATCTGGAGATCAAGTAACGAGCTCAATCCGCAGGAGAGGCCTTCCGGCCGTCTGGCATTTCGGACGGCTTTCTTCATCTATCCCCGCCGTAGCCTCACGCCCATCATCTTTTCCCCTCAAGCCTTCATAAAAGTAATCTTCCGGAAATGTGGCGGCAACTTTGGCCGTTTACACTGTTCTGGTGCAATTTCTTCCCCCCGATCCTTAACCTGACAATCTCGCAGAAAGTCGAATCCTGCGTCCGATGGCTGATGACAATGATAGCGGGCTGAGGTAAGGATGGTCCGGGACACTCGGAGGGCGAGGCTGCCGTTTGCCAATCGGAGCTAGCATGAGAGCTGCCGTCGAACGAGCAATAAGCAAGGTGCCGGAAGTCACCCTGACTTTCTGGATCATTAAGATCGCCGCCACGACGCTGGGTGAAACCGGCGGCGATGCGGTCTCGATGTCGATGAACCTTGGCTATCTGGTGGGGACCGCAATTTTCGCGGCGATCTTCATCGTCGCCGTCGTTGCCCAGATCAGGTCGAAGGATTGGAATCCCCTCCTCTACTGGACCACCATCATCGCCACGACCACGGTCGGCACGACCCTGGCGGACTTCGCCGACCGCTCGCTGGGCATCGGCTATGCGGGCGGCGCCTCTCTGCTCTTCGCATTGCTGATGCTCTCGCTTGCCGTATGGAAGCGCGTCCTCGGCTCGGTGTCCGTTGCCACCGTCGTCTCGCCACAGGCGGAAACATTCTACTGGGTCACGATCATGTTCTCCCAGACCCTGGGTACCGCGCTGGGGGACTGGATGGCCGACACGATCGGCCTGGGCTACGGAGGTGGAGCACTCGTGTTCAGCAGTCTGCTGCTGCTCATCGCCGTTGCCTACTACCGCACGAAAATCTCCCATACCGTGCTCTTCTGGGCGGCATTCATTCTCACGCGCCCACTCGGAGCGGTTGTCGGCGACTTTCTCGACAAGCCCTTCAGCGCCGGCGGCCTGGCGCTGAGCCGCTACTCCGCATCGGCAGCCATCTTCGCCTTCATTGTGCTCTCCATAGCCTTTTTCCCGCAAAGAGCAGCAAAGCGTTTGCATTGATGGATGCTGAAAGCCTCCCTGGGCGACCTGGATAAATTTCCTGCCAATACTACGCCTCGTCTAAAATGCGCTCTCCAAAACTCTATCCACTCCTGGCCCTGCTGGTTTTCCTCACCGTCTACATCCTGCCCCTCGGGGTGCGCCCCCTGTTCGTGCCGGACGAAACCCGATATGGCGAGATCCCCCGGGAAATGATCGCCACGGGGAATTGGGTGGTGCCCCACCTGGACGGGCTACGTTATTTCGAAAAACCGGTTCTCGGGTATTGGCTGAACGCCTGGTCGCTCCTGCTCTTCGGCAAGAACGGGTTCGCCATCCGCTTTCCCTCGGCCCTGGCCGTCGGGCTCAGCGCCCTGGTCATCTTTCTGCTGGTGAGGCGCACCCTCCTGCAGCAGGGAGGAGAAGAGCCCCATGAGATGGGGCATCGCTTGCCATCGATTGCCGCCCTAGCCTTTCTGGTCTGCTTCGAGGTGGCGGGGGTGGGCAGCTTCGCCGTGCTGGACAGCCTGCTCGCCTTCTTTCTCACTGGCACCATGGCCTTCTTCTTCCTGGCCACCGGATGTCCGCCCGGCTCCCGGCAGGAAAAATCCTGGCTGCTGGCCGCCGGGGTCTGCTGCGGTCTCGCCTTTCTCACCAAGGGTTTCCTGGCCCTGGCAGTGCCGGTGGTCACCGTGGTTCCCTATCTCTGGTGGCAGCGGCGGTTCCGTGATGTCCTGCGCCTTTCCTGGCTGCCGCTGCTGACCGCCCTCGTGGTGTCCCTCCCCTGGTCGCTTCTGATCCAATCCCGGGAGCCGGACTACTGGCGGTTTTTCTTCTGGAATGAGCATGTGCGCCGCTTTCTGGCCGCCAATGCCCAGCACCCGGAGTCGTGCTGGTTTTATTTCCTCGCCGCCCCGATCATGTTCCTGCCGTGGACCGGGGTGGTCCCGGCGGCAGCCGGTGGACTGCGGAGAATCCTCCGCGAGGACGGCCCGGCCGCCGACCTCACCCGCTACTCGCTCTGCTGGCTTCTCTTTCCCTTTCTCTTTTTCTCAGCGGCCCATGGCAAGCTGCTGACCTACATCCTGCCCTGCTTTCCGCCTTTCGCCATCCTGCTGGTCCTCGGGCTCAGCCGGTTTTTCCGGCAAGAACGGAGCACGGCCTTCCAGGTCGGCGCCGCCGGCCAGGCCCTCCTCTTCGGCCTGCTGTTGGCGGTCCTGCTCTTCCTCCAGACCTGGGGATACCATGGCTGGCGTCCTTACTATTCCTCCTGGGGATGGCTTGGGGGGGCGTTCGGGCTGGCAGCCCTCCTTTTCTTTTGCCTCCTGGCGGTCCGCCACCGGGGAGCGGGGCCTAAAACCATCTGCCTCTCCCTCGCCCCGGTGCCGCTTTTCTTCCTGCTTCCCTTCACCATGCCCCATTCGGTCCTGCAAGCCAAGGCTCCAGGCCCTTTGCTGCAGCGCCATTTGCCGGAGATCACCCCGGAAACCCTGATCATTTCCGACGGGGAGCCGGTGCAGGCGGTCTGCTGGTTTTTCCGCCGGGATGATGTTGACCTCCTGGTAGATGCGGGAGAGCTGGGGTACGGCTTGCATTACCCTGCAGCCCGCCATCGGCTGCTCGATCCGGCCGCAGCCCGCCGGCTCATCGACCGGAACCGGGGTCGTGCGGTGCTGGTTGCCACGGCAAGTGATTACCAGCGGTGGAAAGCCTCCCTCCCCCCGGCAGCCTCTGAAGACAACAGCGGGCCGGAAGGGTATGTTTTCGTGAAATACTGATTTCGCGCGCAGCGGTGTCTCCCGCCATTTGCGCCCGATGCGCCTCCTTGCCAAACAGCAGGCCGTCCAGGCCCCGGGGCACATTCTGACACCGGATCTTCATCGTGACCCCAAGCCGCTCTCCCCTCCCGCGATGAAGGGGGCGCCGGGAGCCGGGCCGATCTGGAGATCAAGTGAGGAAGGCTCCAGAATGGGCGGGATGGGCGAGCCCGGCCAACCTGGCCCGAATGCGTGCCCCCCCATTAGCTGCTCGCCTCCGTGAAAGCCATACCCCTCCGGCTGCCTCCGCCAGTTGACCTCCCGTTGCGAATATGTATATTCAGTCACCTCCCATCCCGGACCCAGCCCAACTTGCGGAAAATGGCTTGTGAATATCTTTTCAGATATCATAGGAGATACGAGTATCAACGGCTGACAAATGAAATGACCTGAATCTATGAAAACCGATGAATCCAGAAGACCGCCGGACCGTTTCCCGAAGTCTTTGGCCGGTTCCTGGCGCCTGGGACTGGCGGTGGCGGTTGGCGTGGGTATGGGTTGGCTTTGTCCGCTGGGCTGTGCGCCGCCCCACCAGTCGCTGAACTATTCGCTGATGAGCCAGGCCTGGGATACCATTGAAAACCACTACATGGATCGTTCCGCGGTGAAGCCTCTCCCGGCCACTTATGGGGCCATCCAAGGAATGGTGGCTTCATTGGGCGACACCGGCCACAGCACATTCCTGAGCCCCGAGATGGTGAAGGAATTGAAGATCACCGTGCACGGCGAGCTCAAAGGAATTGGGATCAAGATTCAATCCCGGCAAGGACATGTGGTGATTGTCGCACCTATCGACGGCTCCCCTGCGCAGCGGGCCGGGCTGCGTTCCGGCGACATCATCCTCAAAGTATCCGGCCAAGACATCACGGGTTGGCCGATTACCAAAGTAGAGCAGCAGATCTCCGGGCCGCCGGGCACGAAAGTCACCCTTTCGGTCCTGAGCCCGCGCACGGGCCACATCCGCGAAGTCACCGTCACCCGGGCCACGATCAAGCTGCACAATGTGACCTGGCGCCGGCTGCCGGGAACTGACATGGTCCATTTACGCATTTCCAGCTTTGACGGCGGTGTTGCCGAAGATTTCGCCAAAGCGCTGGTCGAGATTCGGAAACAGAAGGTAGGCGGCATTATTCTGGATCTTCGTAACAATCCCGGCGGTGTGCTCGATGAAGGGGTCAGGGTGGCAAGCCAATTCCTGCACGGTGGCAACGTATTGCTGGTGAAGAATGCCAAAGGCCACATTCATCCCGTGGCGGTAAAGCCTGGCGGTATGATGACGGATGTGCCGATGGTTGTGCTGGTCAACCTGGGTACAGCCAGCGCCTCGGAAATCGTAGCAGGAGCTTTGCGAGACCGGCACCGGGCACCCCTGGTCGGCGAAACCACATTTGGCACCGGCACGGTGCTCGGGGAATTTCGTCTGGCTGACGGATCAGCCTTGCTGTTGGCAGTCGAGGAGTGGCTCACTCCGGACGGGCATTCGTTCTGGCACAAAGGCATCACCCCGAAATACCAGGTCGCCAGATC
>JAJYKH010000109.1 GCA_021788685.1 Deltaproteobacteria bacterium
GGAGGCGTACATAAGGTACGTCGAGCATTTCGCGACCCGCCGCAACGCCGTAGATCGGACTTTTTGCGACGCCATCAATACAAACCGAGCAGCTTGACACCAAGAAGCAGGAGCCCCACGCAGGCGATCCGTTTCACCACCAGCGGGCTCACCCGCTTGGCGATCTGCGGGCCGATGTAGCCGCCGATGAGGGCGGCCGGGAACATCGCCAGGAAGAGGATGAGGTCGAAGTTTCCGAACTGGTAATGGCGGATGGTGCTCATGGTGGTGTTGAAGAAGATGGCGAGCAGCGAGCTGCCCACCACGATGTACATGGGCAGCCGCAGGCCGATCGTCATGAGCGGCACCATGAAGGGACCGCCACCGAAGCCGAACATGGACGACATGACCGCGATCAGAAAGCCGCCGACGCAGCCGAGAGCGACATTGGGATGAAATTCCTGGCCCCAGAAATCGATTTTCATGGATGGATCCTCCTCAGCTTAGGCGGTTTTGGGTTGAGCTTGCGGCGCTTTGGCCTTGGCAGCCTCTTCCGCGCGCTTCTTGAACTCTTTCAGGATGGCCTGCTCCTTCTTGTTCTTGGCGAGGTAGCCGGGGGTGGTTTGCCAGAACATCAGGGCGGCCAAGACCACGAGGATCCAGCCGAAGGCGAACTTGAACTGGCCCAGGGTGATAAGCTCCGTGAGCTTGGGGCCGATAAAGCCGCCCAGCATCATGGCACCGCCAATGGCGCAGCCGAGCTTCCAGCTGATGAACTTGATCTTCGAATAATTATAGATGCCGCTGCCCTGGGAGAAAAGAACGGTGGGCATGACGGTCCCGGCCACCACGGTGTGGGGCAGGGGGAACAGGGACACCAGGATCGGGTTGAGGATGAAGCCGCCACCCGCGCCCATGAGCACCCCGAAGATGGAGATCACCAGGCAGAGGAGGAAGGGCCAGATCAGATTCAGGCTGGTGCCGGCGTTGCTCAGGTAGACATACGGGAAGCTGATCTTGTTCTCGAAGGTGGCCGGCTGGCTGCGGACTCCGTTGGCCACGGCCACCACATTGTACTGTCCGGGGGCAAGCCCTGAGCGGATCTTGACCTTGGCCCGGAAGGTGCCGTCGGGATTCACCTCCACCGCGGCGCCGAGCACGTTGTCCACCTTCTTGAACCGGGTTTTGAGGAGCTGCATGGAGCGCTTCGTGTTCTCCTTCCCGTCCATGGGCTCCATGAGGTGGCCGCGGCTGCCGATGATGCTCGCCATGATGCTCGCCTGGTAGCGGTCGATCTTCATGGCCGCGGGCACGGTGTAGACGGACTTGGCACCGAGCGCCTCCAAGGCCTTGGAGCAGCTCCACTTGCCGCCCTCCTTCTTGATCTGGTCGATCTGCGGCTGCATGCCGGCAGGAACGAAGATCTTGTAATAGGCGGGCATCCCCTGGGTGAGATAGAAGACGTATGGGATCTGGCCCGTTTTTTTATCTCGCTTGCTGTCGAAGAAGTTGGCCCGCACCTTCTTGTCGGCGGCCCAGACTTCCAAATAGACCGGGGCCCCCGCCGGGGCCTTGCCGGTGACGGTGAGCTCGCCGCCGTTGTCGATGCTCTGCCTGTCGACCTGGACGGTCGGCTGGGCCGGCGGGGTGGATGGCGGAGACTGCTCTTGTGCCCAGCCGAGGGAAACGCTCATCAGCAGGATGAGAACAGCAAGCCAAAGTGGCGTGAAACGCAACCTGTTCATTTCTGGTATCCCTCCTTTCGGGGGCAGGGGCGGTTCGTGCGGCCCTGGCCCGCTTGTTCAATGGCATCGGTGGATACGGCACGGCGGCAAGATCGGATGGGGATGGCGCCTGGCACCTCCTGGTGGGGTTGGGACATGCCGCGGTTCCACCTCCAACCTGGCCCATGGCGGGGGTGGGAACCGGTCGCCGTCCGGCCGGCGAAACCGGGCGGCGGTGGCTGTCCGTGCGCTTGAGCAAAAGGGGTGCCAAGGACAGGCAGGAGGGATATATCTTTGACAAGCCCGAGAATCCGGGAGGTTGGGGGTGGGAGTGGGGATGGGAGAGGCGGGTCGAGAGGGTGATTTGCTGCACCCGAAAAGACGCGGTGCATCTTTTTGGGTGCATGCGCACCCTCACCGGTTTGCCATCACTCCTCGCCGCCGGCGCGGTATTCCTCGGAGGCGAGGCCGAAGCGGCGGAGGAGCCGCTGAAAGGCCTGCCGGCCC
Source organism: Deltaproteobacteria bacterium (assembly GCA_021788685.1). GTDB lineage: Bacteria > Desulfobacterota > Desulfobulbia > Desulfobulbales > UBA5123 > JAJYKH01. Next base: position 2,211 of record JAJYKH010000109.1, read on the forward strand.
AGGCCGCTGGCCCGGGCGGCGGCGGTCACGTTGCCGCCGCTCCGTTCCAAGGCTCCGGCCAGGTAATCGCGCGAGAACCGGGTGACCATCTCCTGCTTGGCCTCGTTGTACGAGAGGTGCAGGAGGCCGCCGGCATCGTTTGCCGCGGGGGCCTTCGTCTTGCCGTTCTCGGCCGGGGCGAGGTCCTCCGGGCCGAGCCGGGTCCCTGCCGCCAGGAGCACCGCCCGCTTGATCACGTTCTGCAGCTCGCGGACATTCCCAGGCCAGGGCCGGCGAAGGAGGTTTTTCATTGCCTCCTCGGTGAGGCCGAGCCCCGGGTGGCCGTACTTCTCCCCATAGCGCGCCAGGAAATGGCGGGCCAGCACGGGAATGTCCTCCGGGATCTCGGCGAGCGACGGCATGGTCACCGTCACTACGTTGAGGCGATAGAACAAGTCCTCCCGGAACTGGCCGGTCCGGATCTTCTCCTCCAGGTCCTGGTTGGTGGAGGAGATGACCCGTGCATCAATTTTGATGCTCCTGGTCTGGCCCAGGGGCCGCAGCTCCTTTTCCTGGAGCACTCGCAGCAGCTTGGTCTGGAGGGTGAGGGGCAGGTCGCCGATCTCGTCGAGCAGAATGGAGGAGCCGTCCGCCTCGAGGAACAGCCCCTTCTTGTCGGCGGCGGCGCCGGTAAACGCCCCCCGGACATGGCCGAACAGCTCGCTTTCCAGAATGGGCTCCGGCAGGGCGGGGCAGTTGACGGTGACGAGCGGGTGGGCGGCCCGCCGGCTCAGGGCGTGGAGCGCCTGGGCGGCCAGCTCCTTGCCGGTGCCCGACTGCCCCCGGATGAGGACGGTGACGTCGGTGTCGGCAAGCCGGCGGATGAGGTTGAAGACCTCCCGCAGCCGGTCCGACTGGCCGATGAACCCCTGAAAACCTTCTTCCCCGCCGAGCTTCTCCTGGAGCCGCTGGTTTTCCCGCAGGAGGCAGGTGCGCTCCAGGGAGCGTTTGACGGCGTGGACCAGGTGCTCGTTGTCGAAGGGCTTCTCGAAGAAATCGTAGGCGCCCTCCTTCAGAGCCTGCACCGCCAGCTCCACGCTGCCGTACCCGGTCATGAGAATGATGGCGGCGGCGGGATCCCGCTCCTTGCTCCGCCGGAGCAGCTCCAGGCCGTCCAGACCCGGCATCTTGATGTCGGTGAGGATGAGGTCGGGGTGGAAGCTCGCGGCGAGCTCCCAGGCCTGCCCTCCCGATTCGGCCACGGCCACCTCGGCCCCGCACTTGCGGGCGACGACCGTCTTGAGCATCTGCAGCATGTTGCGGTCGTCGTCGGCAATGAGAATGCGGGGCTTTGCCAGGCGGCAGGGGGCGTTATCGATGGGGGCGGTCTTCGGCACGGGGAGCGGGGATCGGTCGGGGAGAAAGGCTGGGCGGCGATTGCCTGCCATTGGCAGGGTTGAAAAATACCGGGGCCAATGGTATCACTACCACGTGACTCTCGCAAGCCATTCCTTGCCGCGCCGCCCCCGGTCATCTCGGGCGGCGCCATCGATGTTTCCCACCCGGTGGCAGCGGGCTGCCTCCAGGAAAAATGGCGGCTTACTCCGTATTGTGCCGGCGGTGGTTTTCCTGGCGCTCCTGCCGCAGCCGGCCTTTGCCGTCCAGGTCCACGGAGGCCCCGAGGGGCTGTACGTGCACATGATGGCGCACGTTTTCTTCTCGGCGGCCCTGGTGTACCTCCTGTGCATCCTCCGACGCCGGCCGCCCGACGGCAGCAGGGGCTGGACCTTCTTCCGGTATTCCCTCTACCTTTTTTTCCTGTGGAACCTTGATACCTTCATGGTTCACTGGCTGTCATCCCGCCTGCCCGATGAGGCCCTGGCGGAGTCCGGTCCCATTTGGGGTCACCACCTCAACTCTCCGCTCACCTTTGAGCGGCTGATGTACTACTTCGGACGGTTCGAGCATCTGCTCAGCGTTCCGGCCGTCTTTTTTCTGGTCCTCAGCCTGCGGGCTTTCTGCCGGCAGGCTGAGCAGGGCCGATCCGATCCGGGTGCGCCATGAGCTCCGGCCTGCCTCTTCTTCCCATCTACCTGGTGGAATTCTGGGGCTCCTGCCTGATGATCGCCCTTTCCTTGGCCGCTTTCCGGTATGCCCGGCGGCTGGTCAGGCTGGAGCCCAAACGGGTCATCTGGGCCTACCTTTTCTGGCTGTGCATGGCCCTGGTGGCCCTGGCCGTCTCCCGGGGGTTCGCCCACATCGTCCGGCTGTTTCTCCTCTTCTTCAACCAACCCGAGATGTGGCGGCGGCTGGCTCCCTATTCCGGCGGGCTCAACAGCATCACCTTCGTCGCGGTGGCCGTCCTCACCTTCTACTACGAGAACATGCGGGCGGTCACGGACCGGGTACGGCAAGACGCCCGCACCCTGGCCAGGACCAACCGGGAGCTGGAAGAGGCGCAGGGAAAACTGCGGCACCTCAATCTCAACCTGGAGCAGCGGGTGGAGGAGCGCACCCGGGAGCTGGCCCTCTCGGAGCAGAAGTTCCGCCACCTGTTCGAGGGCACCAAGGATCTGATCTTCTTCTGCGACGAAAATACCCGCCTCACCGACCTCAATGCCAGCGGGGTGGCCCTTCTCGGCTACGACCGGAAGGAAGAGGTGGTGGGTCGGCCGCTCGCGGCCTTCTTCCGGGACGAGGAAAAATGGGCGCGGTTCCACTGCCGGCTCAGCGCCCAGGGCGAGGTTGCCGACTTCGAGGCCGACTGGCAGCGGCGGGACGGCTCTCCCCTTTACCTCATCCTTACCGCTTCGGCGATTCGCGACGAGCGCGGGGCCTTCCAGGGCAGCGAGGGCATCGCCAAGGACCTGACCCATTTCCGCCAGGTCACCGAGCAATTGATCCATTCGGAGAAGATGGCCTCGGTGGGGCAGCTCGCGGCCGGCGTGGCCCACGAGATCAACACCCCGCTCGGGGTGATCCTGGGGTACAGCCAGCTCCTGGCGGAGGATTTCGCCGAGGGCGAGGTCCGGGAGACGCTCGCCATCATCGAGAAGCAGACCAAGGTCTGCAAGCGCATCGTCTCGGACCTCCTCAAGTTCTCCCGCAACACGGTGGCGGGGGAGAAGCGGGCCGCCGACCTCAACGGGACCGTGGAGGAGGCGCTCACCATGGTCGAGCACACCCTCAACCTGGACCACATCTACCTCCAGCGGGCATTCTCCCCGGAGGTGCCCCTCGTGTCGTTCGACGCCGAGCGGCTCCGGCAGGTGCTGGTGAACATTCTCACCAACGCCCACCATGCCGTCGGCACCGAAGGGATCATCGGGGTGTGGACCCGCTTCAACGGCCACTGCGGGGAGGCGGAGATCGTGATCGGCGATACCGGTCCGGGCATCCCGTCTGAGGTGATCGGCCGCATCTTCGACCCCTTCTTCACCACCAAGGGGGTGGGGAAGGGCACCGGCCTGGGGCTTTCAGTCTCCTTCGGCATCGTCCGCGAGCACGGGGGCCGGATCGAGGCCTTTTCGCCGCCCCGCGACCCCAAGGTCCTGGCGGCGGGCATGCAGACGGCCTTTCACATCACGCTGCCGGTGGAGCCGGCCGGGGGGGAGGGGTAATGGCCCGGATCATGGTGGTGGACGACGTGGAGGATGCCGCCCTCGTTGTGCGGCGGATCCTGGAGAAGAAGGGGCATGTGGTGGCGGCCTTCACCGACGAGGACGAGGCCCTGCGCCACGCGGCGGCGGAAGAGATCGACCTGGCGGTTCTCGATGTCAAGCTCCGCAAGCTGGAGGGGATCGATGTCCTGGCGGAGCTGAAGAAGCTGCGGCCCGCGGTCAAGGTGATCCTCCTCACCGGCTATCCCACCCCGGAAGGCGAGCGCCGCGCCCGGACCCTCGGCGTCGCGGCCTACTGCGTCAAGCCGATCGATAAGCAAGAGCTGGAGGAGAAGGTGGAGGAGGCGCTGGGGGGGGTGGGGGTGAATTGAGGGCGTGCGGCGGCTATCTTTTCGGAATAGCCGGAAAACGTAGTAGAATTGGAATGATCGGCCCTTGCCTTTCACCGGCCGATATGCTATCTATCGCTTTCCTGCCAGGCATTTCCGACGATGTGCCCTCGTAGCTCAGGGGATAGAGCACAGGATTCCTAATCCTGGAGTCGTAGGTTCGATTCCTACCGGGGGCACCACAAAATACAAAGACCCGAGGGGTTAAAAGCCTCTCGGGTTTTTCTTTTGAGGGGAGGACAGCTCGGGTCAAGTTCGGGTGGGTGCACAACAAGCTTCCGGCTGACAAAGCCGGTTCGCGGGAGCTATTCGAAAGTCGGGGCCAGCCTCGCCAGCAAACGGAGTGGGGAAAGGGTGGATCAGGCGGAGAGGGCGGTGGGCTGGGCCGCTTCGGACCGCCCGCTTTCGGACAGCATGCCCGACAGGAACAGGTCGCTTACCTGGCTCGCGGCCTCTTCGATGGTGTAGCCGGGCTCGGGGGACAGCACCCACAGCCGCGACATCTCGTCCAGGGCCCCGAAGAAGGCCCTCTTGGCCACGCCGGGCAGCACTTCCTTGCGGAAAAGCCCCTGGGCTTGGCCCTTGCGGATGATGGCCGAGATAATGTCGACATATTCGATGAACTTGGTGTTGCGGTATTCCTTCATGAACTTGTTGCTCTGCCGCAGCTCCATCTGCAGCACCTCTGCCAGCTCCCGCTTGTTTTTGAGGAGCTGGAGGTGATGGATCGCGAAGAGCTCGAGCATCCGCCGGGGGTCTTCCTCCTTTTCGAGGAGCTGCTTGATCTGCAGGATGAGCTTGCCGATCTCGTCTTCGAACAGGGAGATGAGGATGTCGAATTTATTGTTGAAATACAGGTAAATCGTGCCGTCCGCCACCTGGGCCTCCTTGGCGATATCGGAGATCCGGGCGTTGAAAAACCCCTTGCGGGCGAAAACGGTGATGGCGGCCTGAATGATCTTTTGGTGCTTGTCTGAAACTCTCATCAGCCTATAACCGGCAAGGACTGGGCGAACCTGGGGAGCTTCGAAAAGACGGCTATTATATCAAGAGGATAGTTGGTTGAACAGATATGAATGCTCATTCATTTTTGGCCTATCATAAATGGGGGGAGAGGGAGTGTCAAGACAAAAGAAACCGTATCAATACGCATTTCACTCCTCGCGGGGCCGGCGCTTGACAAGCCAGTGGCCGGCAGGTAGAGTTGGCCGGTTTTCCGTCGTTTTCTAGGAGTTGCGCTCCCGCGGCGGCGCGATTCCAGCTTGAGATTGACGGTGGCCCGCAGCCCTTTGGCGGGGCCATTTTCTTGTGAATCACTCCGGGATCGAGCACGCAGGTGCTTGCGTCCCTGGTTGGATCCAGAGCAGGAGACTACGTATGAAGATCCTGGTGATCGGTTCGGGGGGCCGGGAGCATGCCCTTGTCTGGAAGCTCAGCCGGAGCCCCAAGGTCGAAAAGATCTACTGCGCGCCCGGCAACGCCGGCATCGGTTCCCTGGCCACCTGCGTCGGCCTGCCGGTGACCGACATCGAGGGGCTGGCCGCCTTCGCCCGCAAGGAACAAATCGGCCTGACCGTGGTGGGCCCCGAGCTGCCCCTCACCCTGGGCATCGTCGATCTGTTCACCAAGGAAGGGCTGCGGGTCTTCGGCCCTACCCGGAAGGCGGCCGCGCTGGAAGGCAGCAAAGTGTTCATGAAGCGGCTGCTGGCCGACTACCAGATTCCCTCCGCCCGCTACCAGACCTTCGACAGCCGCGAGGAAGCCCTCCGTTATCTGGACGGGGTGGCGTGCCCGGTGGTGGTCAAGGCCGACGGTCTGGCCGCCGGCAAGGGGGT
>JAJYKH010000110.1 GCA_021788685.1 Deltaproteobacteria bacterium
CGTCGCGCTGGAACCGGCTGATCGTGGCCGCCAGGTCCTCCACAGGGCCGCAGGTCTTGAGCTCGATCACGTGCAGGGCCAGCTCGTTCGACCAGCAGATGTCCCCCTGCTCGTAGTCGGTCTGGTAGCTGCCGGTGACCGCCCGCAGGACCTCGTCGGCCCTGGGCCGCACCGCGAGCGTCTCGCGGTCCACGATCATGTATTCGAGCTCGATGCCGATCCCGCCAAAGAGATGGAGCGGCTGAGGTGGGGTCATGGGGTATTTGTTCGGTCCGATTGGTCGGATCCGACTGATCGGTCGGATATTTTTACAAATTCGGCGCTTCGACACGGTGGCCGCTGCCTTCCTTCCGGCGTTCGATCCGGCGCAGGAAGGAGCGCATGATGACGAGGTAGAGCTCATCCTTGAGGACCTTGTCCTCGATGCCGGCATTGATGCTCGGGTTGTCGTTCACCTCGATCACGTAGTAGTGGCTCCCGACCTGTTTCAGGTCCACCCCGTAGAGGCCGTCGCCGATGAGGTTGGCCGCGCGGAGGGCGGCATGCAGGACCTTGGGCGGCGCATCCTCCACTCGCATGGTCTCGAAGACCCCCTCGTCCTTCCTCTTGCCGGTGCGGTTGATGATCTGCCAGTGGTTTTTGGCCATGTAGTACTTGCAGGCGTAGATGGGGGTCTTGTCGAGGATGCCGATCCGCCAGTCGTATTCGGTGGGCACGTACTGCTGGGCAATGATCAGCTCCGAGTCGTTGAGCAGCCGTTTGCCTCGGTCGAGCAGCTCCGCGCGGTCGGAGGCCTTCTCCACCCCCTGGGAGAAGGAGCTGTCCGGCTTCTTGAGGATGCAGGGGTAGCCCAGCTGCTCCCCGGCCTGCTCCAGGTTGTCCTTATGGACGATCATCGTCTTGGGGGTGGGGATTTTGTGGTGCTCCAGCAGCTCGGCGAGAAACACTTTGTTGGTGCACTTGAGGATCGACTCCGGGTCATCGATCACCACCAGCCCTTCGAAGGCGGCCCGGCGGGCGAACCGATAGGTGTGGTGGTTGACGTTGGTGGTCTCGCGGATGAAGAGGGCATCGAACTCCGCCAGGCGGCCGTAGTCGTCGCGGCCGATCAGCTCCACCTGCATCTCGAGGGCGTTGGCGGCCTTGATGCACCTTCGGATCGATTTCTCGTCCGAGGGCGAATCGCTTTCCTGCGGGTCGAACAGAATGGCCAGATCGAAGCGGGCCGGCTGCCTCTTGGCCGTGGCTGGCCGGCGGCGGGCGAAAAATTCCTCGGCCTTCTCGATCACGAACTGCCGGTGGCTGTCAGGGATCTCGCTGCCGGCGATGGGGTTGATGCTCTGCAGCATCCATTTTTTTTGATAGATGAACTGGGCCCGGAGCAGGGGTGCGCTGAACATCTTGAACAGCTGGGAGCTCAGCCGGTCGTAGCGCTTGGCCAGGTTCTTGCCGAAGTAGATGCTGAGCACGAACTTGTCCGATTGGATGGGGGCTAGGCTCTGCTGAATCAGCCGGTCGAGGTCGTCGGAAACGAAGCGGACCAGGGTCTGGGACTTCATGTCCTGGATGGTGGTCAGCTTTGGCACCGGCTTGTGGCCCCGCGCCTCGGCCAGCAGCGACACGTAATAGCCGCTCGCCTGGTAGCGGTAGGACTTGCACAGGTTGAACACCTTGGTGGCGCGGAGGGTGCTGTAGAAGGGATCGGTGAGATAGGCCCGGGCGGGCACGATCTCCACGCCTTTGATGTCCAGCGGCCAGATCTTGGGGTTGTCGACGATGAGAAGGGTGTGCATGGATGGCAGGGACGGTTTGATAGAATCGGACCGATCAGTCGAACCGGACGGATGGGTCGGAGAGGGTGGCATCCTGCGGCTCCAGGATCAGCAGGTTGGCGTCGTAGGTGAGCACCCCCAGCAGGATGGAGCAGATGAGGCGATCGATTCCCACTTCGTAATAATGGCCTTTCTCCATGGGATTGTGAAGGAGCGGGTCGGTGACGAGGACGGTGCGCTGCACCATGTCGTAGCCCGAGAGGACCACGAAATGGCCGGTCGGCTCCCCCCGGACGTCGTCATAATCGAGGGTCGGCCCGAGCTCCCGCGCGCAGCGGTAGAGGTAGGTGGCCGACAGCCCGCAGAGAATGGGTTTTCCCTGCTTGAGATAGGTGCGCAGCAGCGCGGTGGTGAGGTCCTTGAACCTCAGCTGGCCCCCGAGGACAAGATACTCCAGGTAGGCGCGGGTGGCGACGAGCAGCTTCTTGTTCTTCTTAGCCTTGCCTTGGGCTTGCAGCTTGGCGGCGAGATCGGTTGCCGGCCCTCGGAACCAGGTGGGGTCGAACACCTCCAGGTTGTACGTGTAGATGGTGGCCCGGTAGCCCCGGCGCAAGGCATGGCAGGCCAGCAGCACGTCAAGCGTCCCGCCGCCTTCGAGCGATTCCACTTCGGCGACCACCTGGGGGAGGGGGATATCGTCTCCGTAGAACCGGTAGACCGCGTGGAGGCAGGTGGGGCCGCAGGTCGTTTCGCACGGCTGCGGCAGCATCTCCAGCGTGATGCGGGTTTCCATTCAGGAATTCAGTCTTCAGGTTGCCGCTGAGCGCGGCCTTGCCAGTTGTCTATGAACTGTCGGCCTCGCAAAAAGCCGCTCCGCCGGCGGTCTGCGCTGTGCAACTTGTTGTTTCCTCGTTCCCGCCCGCCGCGGCTCGGGGGTTTTTGCGAGATCATCATGAATTCGTGCCTTCTTTATTACTCAAAAGGCGGAAAAAAGAAAATGGGAATTTCGCCCATACCCTCTCAGGGGGGAGGCTGAAGCCGAGAAGGTGCGGCGCGTTGGGGTTGGCTCGGTTGGCATGAGCCCCCGGAAGGTGTATAGTGGAGCGCCTTCCGGAAAACCGGGCTGATAAGGTAATCCTTCCCCTCCGAGGCGTGCCATGATGGTCCTCAATACAACCAAGAAGAAAGCCCAGATCGAATATCCCTGCAGCTGGCTCTACAAGGTGATCGGCGAAGACCAGCAGCAGGTGCGGCAGGCGATCGTCTCCATCATCGAGGAGCGCCGCTGCATCATCACCCCTTCGAACAGCAGCAAGTCGGGCAAGTACCACTGCTTCAACGTGGAGCTGGTGGTCCAGACCGAAGAGGTGCGCAACGGCCTGTACCACTCGCTGAAGAGCCACCCCGCCATCAAGGTGGTGCTGTAGATCTCCGCTTGATCGGACCGATCCGACGAATCCGACCGATCAGTCGAATGGCCCCTTTCATTAGGACCGCCCGCTTTGGGCGATTGCCCCCGCGCGTATATTCCCCGCCAATCTTGATGGACTCGCAAAAAGTCCAATTATGCCCCCGGATGAAGCACAAAAGATCGATATGCAAGGCACGGTGGGGTCGCGAAAGCGGAGGCATCCATGAAGTGCGTCGAGCATTTCGCCACCCACCGCTACGCAGTAGATCGGCTTTTGCGACGCCATCAATTTTGACCTGCCAGCTCGTTCAGAGCCTCCCGTCCCGAAAATAACGGCACTCAGGAGCGGCTAGGTGGCCCGCTCCGGTGGACCGGAATCCGCACCCGCGGGGGAGGGCGGCAGCTCGTCCAGTCGGCGGAGGCTGGCGATGGCGGTTTGCGCCAGGAAGGCGGCGCCCAGGGGCAGCACCCCTTCGTCGAAATCGAACCTGGGGCTGTGTGCCGGGAAGCTCTTTCCTTCTTCGGGGGCGGCGCCGAAGCGCACCATGCAGCCGGGGGTCTGCGCCAGGTAATAGGAGAAATCCTCCCCGCCCAGGCTGGGATAGGGCTGCCGCACCACCCCGTCAGGGCCGACCACCGCGGCGGCTGCATCCCGCGCGATGCGGGCCGCCGCCGGATGGTTGACCACCGGCGGGTAGCCCTCCGCGATCCGGACACTGGTCCGGGCGCCGTACAGCTCCTCCATGGCCTTCACCATCCGCTCCAGGCCCGCGATGACCTTCCGGCGCGCTTCCGGATGAGTGGTGCGGATGGTGCCTTCCAAATGGGCCGACTCGGCGATGACGTTGGGGGCGGTGCCCCCCTGGATGCGACCGACGGTGATCACCGTAGGATTAACGGGGTCCGTCTCCCGCGAAACCAGGGTCTGGATGGACATCACCAGGAGGCTTGCCACCAGCAGGCTGTCCACGGTTTCGTGCGGCTTGGCGGCATGGCCGCCCCGTCCCCGGACCTCGATGAGAAACTCGTCGGTGTAAGCGGTGATCAGGCCGGAGTTGACCGCGATCTCCCCCACCCGGAAGTGGCGGTCGATGTGGCCTGCATATATCGCCCGCGCCCCGGCCAGGGCGCCGGCCCCGATCATGGCCTGTGCCCCGCCTTCCCCCTCCTCGGCCGGCTGGAAGATGAAGGTGACCGGGCCGGGCAGGTCGCTACGGGCGAGCAGGGCGGCCGCGCCGAGGAGCATGGCCACGTGGCCGTCGTGACCGCAGGCGTGCATGACCCCCGGATGCTCCGAGGCAAAGGGAAGGCCGGTCTGCTCCTCGATGGGCAGGGCATCGATGTCGGCCCGCAGGGCGACGCCTCCGCCGCCGACTGGCCCCAGGCGGGCCAGGATGCCGGTGCCGGCCACCTGGGCCTGGAAGGGGATGCCCAACTCCTCCAGCTTGGAAGCGATATAGCGGCAGGTGCGGTGCTCCTGGCCGGAAAGCTCCGGGTTCCGGTGGAGGGTGCGGCGGATCTCCCGCATCCAGGCCGCGAGGCGGTCGTCAACAATCGGGGCGGCAGGGGTGTGCGGGGCCATGCCTTTATTGTATCCCGCCCTTCCCGAACGGGCAGACCGGAAACCGGCAGGTCTTGCATTGGCGGCACAGGCCGCCGTGGCCCATCCTGGCCAGCTCCTCGCGGGCAATCCGCTCACCGGCCAGGATCCGCGGCAGCACGAGATCGAGGATGGTGATCCGGTGGAACATGCCGCAGGCGGGCACCCCCAGCACCGGCACCGTCCCGATGGCGCCCGCCAGGAACATGGCGCCGGGGAGCACCGGGGAGCCGTAGACGATTCCTTCCGCGCCCGCCATCCGGATGCCCGTCCGGGTGACGTCGTCGGGGTCCACCGACATGCCGCCGCTGGTGACGATGAGGTCCGCCCCCGCATTGAGGCAGCCCTTGATCTCCCGGGCGATCGCGGCGGCATCGTCTGGGGCGAAGCGCACTTCCAGCACCTCGCTGCCGATCTCGTTGAGCTTTTGGCGGAGGACCGGCTCGAAGGCATCTTTGATCCGGCCGTGGAAGACCTCGCTGCCGGTGATAACCAGACCGGCCCTCGCCCGGCGAAGCGGCTTGACCCGGACCGCCCCGCCCTTGGCGCCGGCGATCGCCGCCGCCTCCTCCACCAGCTTCCGCTTGCCGGTGAGCGGGATCAGACGGGTGGCGGCCACCTGCTCCCCTTGCTTCACCGGGGTGTTGTCGTGAAGGGTGGCGGCCATCACCTCGCCCAGCAGGTTGAAGCGGTAAAGGGCCTCGATGTCGATCTTCAGCAGTCCCTCCAGTGCCGCCACCAAGCTGAGCTTGCCTTCCACCGGCTCCCCGGCGATGCTGACCCCCGGCCCGGCCAGCGCCCCGGCCAGCACCGCCGCGGCCTCGTTTTCGTGGATGTCGTCGGGACCGAGGGCCAGGACGTAGATGTGCTCCTTGCCCAGCCGTTTCAGGTGCTCCACGTCCTCGGCCCGGATGATATGGCCTTTCCTGAAGGCCCTTCCCTTGAAATCGCCGGGGCGGATCTCGGTGATGTCATGGGGGAGGACCATCCCCACCGCCTCTTCGACCGGCACCATTCTGGTCATTGCTTCACCTCATGGACTCTCTGGCGTTATGGACTGAGTGGACGCGGTGGACGCTATGGACACCGCGTCCACTCATGCATTCAAAGCCGCCGGTAATAGCGGCCGTGGGCGCAGGGCCGGCAGAGGGTCCGTCCCCCTGTTTCCACTTCCCGGCAGTCCTGGACCCAATCGCCGCATTCCTGGCACTGCACCCGGCGGAGGGGCCGGCCCGGCAGGTCGCAGGCGGGGACCTCCACGGCCACGGGCTCGACCTTGAACAGCTCCTCCTCCGGCATGATCCTGTAGGCTTCGAGCTGCCGCTTGTACTTGTCAGCGATCTCGGGGCAGTAGGCCGCTGCCGCCTCCCGGGATTCCTCGCGGGCGGTGATCCGGACCGCCTTGCCGCTGGCCAGATGGACGAAGGTCGCGGCCATGATCCCGTAATCGAGCCATTTGAGGGAGCGCTTGCCCAGGCTGCACCCGGTCACGGTCTGGATGGCATCGGTGGCGCAGCGGTCGATCTCCACCAGCACGTAAAATTCCTTACGCTGCCGATGGGGATCGTCGATGCCGATCTCGCGCAGGCCAATCATGGCCATCCGTACCCCGATGACCTGGCCGGCACAGATGTGGCCGTGAATGCGGGTCGATTGCTCAAGAAGCTCTGCAAAGGTTTCCACGGGTGTCCTCGATCGTACGTTGGGAAAGACGGCATACCGAATCGACAGATTGGACTGTAGGCGATCAAAGCGGATTTTGCCATCAAAACCCTCAACCCCGCCGAAAGGCTGATGGGCAATCTGACCAGGGGGCAACTGCTCGAGCGGGGAAGGGACAAATGCCCCCAAAAGGGGCAAGTCCCCCGGGCATGGGGGCAAATGCCCCATGCTACCAATACCTATTTTCTGAATAAGCTTAAGCTATAAATTTAACATGATGGACTCTTTAGAAAATATATCCGTGAAACAGTAGGTATAGTATTTGCTCCCGATCATGATCGAGAGCTGTGCGAATTTCCGACGGATCTCGGCAAGAATGTGACTGCGACCCCTGGATTCCTGCAAGGCTTGCGATGACGCCTTTTGTTTACGAGGGCACGAATCGTTCACCTTAACCAGGAGAGAGGCCTATGAAGCAGCCGCTCGAGCGCAAGTTTCTTCCATCCGGCGAATGGAATCACTGCCGTCCTGCCGACGGTCTCCATTCGCCTGACTCTCGCAGCATTCAGGAGGAGAACGAAATTTCAACTCGAGGAGGAGATTCCATGAAGAAGTTGTACCCTTTGATGTGCTCATTCGTGCTCACCGCGGGCCTTGGGCTGACCGCGGGTGATCTGCACGCGGGCAAGCCAGGTTCTTGCGTGCCCCAACCCGAAGTCTGCACCGACGGCATCGATAACGACTGCGACAAGGCCATCGATTGCGCCGATTCCGACTGCGCGGCCGATCCCGCCTGCGCTCCCAGCTCGGAAAACTGCAAGGATGGCATCGACAATGATGGCGACGGGCTGATCGACTGCGCCGACGCGAACTGCACCGGCACCCCCGAGTGCACCAGCACTATTCCGGCGCACCTGACCATCAATTCCTACGACGGGCCGCAAACCTGCATCGCGTGCCATACCGATGCGGGAGCCCAGATGCTCAATTCCGTGCACGGTTCCTGGAATGGGGCCACCCCCAATGTGGTCAACATCCCGGATGGGACCGGCAAGTGGGGTCAAACCAACAATTACTGCACGGATCCCCAGCAGGCCGATTTCGCCTGTCTGAAATGCCATGTCTCCCTGGTGGGGCCGCCGACCAACCTGACCGCCAATGATATGGACTGCCTGCAGTGCCACAACGATACGTACGAGGCCACCTTCAACGGGACCGTTCCGCAGATCTTTACCAGTTGTGTGGACGGCTCTCAGAAGACCTATATGTACCCAGCCAAGGAGGCGGATGGGAAATACCACAAGGTGCCGCGGTATGACCTCATGCCCGCCGGCACCACCATGATCGAGCTGGCCCGGACCGTGCACCGGCCGACTAATGCCTCTTGCCTGCTGCCGTGCCATGCCAAGGCCGGCGGCTCGGATGGCGCCAAACGCGGCGATCTCGGCTCTGACATGGTCAATCCGCCCCTTACCCAGGATGTGCACCTGAGCCAGGCCGGCACGGCCAAGCTTACCTGCACCAGCTGCCATGCCACCGTCAACCA
>JAJYKH010000111.1 GCA_021788685.1 Deltaproteobacteria bacterium
GCGGCACCGGCACCTGCGGCCACTGCCACCTGGACGGCCGGCTCGTCTGCACCCACGGCCCCGTGTTCACGCGCAGCGAGCTGCTGGGAATGCGAGTCATGGAGCTTGCGGAGTAGCTCCTCGCCGATGGGCCTTGCAGGAGAATGGGGATGAAGAGATTTTTCACGGTGCTTGGCGGCATCACCGCCGCCCTGGTCGTTCTGGCGGCTGCGGCGATTTTCCTTGCGAAATACTTCCGGGTGGACCTCGATCAGGAAAGCAAGTCCTACGTCGATGCCAACTTGCCTCCCATCGTCGGCACTTGGAATCCCGAAGAGCTCATCAAGAGATCGAGCCCGGAATTCCTGCAAGTGACGCCTCCGGACAAAATCGAAAAGCTCTTCGGGATTCTCTCGCAACGGCTGGGGCCGCTGAAGGAATACCGGGGCAGCAGAGGCCGGTCCAAGGAGCTGATGATCGGCGCTGAAGAGGTGATTACGGGCGACTACAAGGCGGAGGCCTCGTTTGCCAACGGTCCGGCACAAATCGATTGCCGGGTCATCAAGCATGACGGGCAGTGGCAGATTCTGGAGTTTTGGGTCGATTCGAATGGGGGGCCTCCATAGCTGTGCAACAATTTCCCCGTGTGTTTCTGGTACATTTCAGCGCGCGTTGAAAGTCATAAAAACATAGAGCTGCTGAATATTTCCTGTTAGGAAAAGAAAACGTTTCGTCCGGTAAGAGCGGCTCACGGAATCGTGCGTCAACAAAGAAAGGAGAGTCAAGTGGAAGAGAGCCCATCGGTAAAGAGAAAGCAGGCTGGCCGGCTGCTGGCGGCTGGAGCCCGGTGCCAGTTGCATATACAGAACGGCGAGGAGCAATGCTATGTGAGCATCCCGTGGGAGAACAATCGCGAAGTCCCCTATCAGGAGGCGATCGACCTTGGATACCGGCTGAATCGAGAAGCGCTGGCGGAGGCCATTCGAGCGGCCGGCGGGCAACAACAAGCGGTTGCCGCATGCAATTTCTATGTTGGGGAAATCGGAAGGCTCCTGGACATACCGTACGTCAGAGACAGGGCGTATACAGAGGCGGGGCAGAACGTCCGGGTAGCCGATCAAATGTACGATTTTTTCAGCGAGGCGGTGAGCAACCCCAAAAGCAGCGGGTGGCGAAAGGTTGCCGCCGAAGAGGCGCAGACACTCGCGAACCAGGGCTTCTTCGTGCTCGGGTCGGCGCACAGCCTGGTCAACCATGGGCACATTGCCATCGTTGCGCCCGACTTTATCGAGAGGGATGCCGATACCGGCAGCGGGCCCTGGATCAGGGATGCCCAATTGAACGCTTCCGGACACACCAAGAGGAGTGTCCGGGCCAGCAAGAGCTTCGGCCCCTCCGTTACCCCTCCCATCTGGGTGACTTGGGAAGGGCAGGATTGGCTGGTCTCGTCTGCAAAGGGGAGGATCTGCGTTGACCTGGATGGGGACGGCGCCTGTGACGTCCTGCCGGACCCTCCGCCCCCGCCTCCGCCCCCACCGCCGCCACCCCCGCCGCCACCCCCGCCGCCACCCCAGCCGAAGCCGAAACCGCCGGTGGAGCCGGCTTGATCAGGGCAGCCCGCGGGTGGATCTTGCCGCGAGGGCTGAGCTCAGCCGTTCGCCGATGAGTGCGTCATGGCAATTTTCGTTTTCGGTTCTGCCCTGCCCGAGGGCCGCGCGGGTCGGCGGAATCACCATTTTCCCTTTACCACGCGAAAGTTAGAAGTTAAAAGAAAAGGGGACCCGCCCGGGTCCCCTTTTTTGCGCCGGTGAGCCGCGCGGGATCAGGATCTGTGCCGGTGCGCACGGAGGCGTGAGCTTTCGCGTTGAGACATCGAGCAGCGAAACGTAAATGGGCGGGGCCTTCGGTGCCCCGTTTTTGAATCCAATTCAAAAAGGAGATCCACCATGACCAACAACGTTCTGATCATTCTCTCGAGCGGAACCGACAACCCCAACCGCTCCACCCGGGCCATCCACCTGGCCAAGGTGGCCAAGGAAAACGGCAAGAACGTCGCGATGTTCCTGCTCGATGACGCGGTCTACATCGCCAAGAAGGGGATCGCCGACAACCTGAAGGCGGCGACCGGCGATGTCGCCGACGACCTCCTCGCCTACCTCCAGGAGTACGAGGTGCCCATCTACGCCTGCACTCCCTGCGTCAAGGCCCGCCAGATCACCGAGGCCGACCTGATCAAGGGCGCCTCGCTCGCCACCGCCGCCAAGATGATCGAAATGGCTTGCGACAGCGCGGTGATTAGCTTGTAGAAGAATAATTATAAGAAGGCGAGAAATTGAGAATGGGGGCAGATCTGTTGAGAAATACAGATCCGCCCCCATTTTTCGTTGGTTTCCATTTTTGTTTAAACCGCCCCATTCTGCTATTCTGAAAGTACCGAACGCCCTTCCCATTCAGCCATTGTCGCCGGATCCCCCACTGGCAGAGAAACTCGGAAACGGAGGGCCTCCAATATGAGAATGCAGAGAATCGCCACCTGCCTTGCCTGTCTTCTTCTTTCCCTTTCGCTTACCCAGTGCGCCTCGCCCATCGCCAAGGTTTACAGACAGGAGGCGGTGACGGCCAGCTTCCCCTCGGTTCTCCGGAACCCCGAAAACTACAAGGGCGACACTGTGGTCTGGGGAGGTTTCATCATCGAGACCACCCCCACCAAGGAAGGCACCTCCATCTCCATTCTTGAAACGCCGCTCGGCTTCAGAGACAAGCCCCAAAAGTCCGAATCCACCAAGGGCCGTTTTATTGTTAAAACGAACCGTTACCTCGACCCTATGATTTATTCAAGATGGAGGAAGATCACGGTGGCGGGCAAGGTCATCGGCCAGGAAGTAAAAACAAACAGCAAAACCGGCGCGACGTATACCTATCCTGTCGTCCAAATGGAGCAGCTGCACCTCTGGCCTTTTCCCGAGGCGGTGGCTCTTCCGCCGGACTACTGGTGGAGCTGGGACTGGAATGGCTTTTGGTACGGTCCTTATTGACGGGGAAGGCAACATCAAGGCGGATGAGGCTGGCGACGCCGGTGAAGCCCGTGAGCATTTGCAGGGAAGATAATGATGCTAGATCCGGCTGCCTGGAGCGCCTCCCAGTCCTGGGAAATAGGTTTCCCTATTTTTTCGCCCCAAGGGAGCCGGGCTCTCTATCCTGAAGGCGGGTTATGGCTGGCTGCAGAGCGGCTCGGGACCCCGCCCCGGCCACTCCATGAAACGGAATTGCCGCCCGGCCAGGTCGCCACCCTCGAAGAGCCGGAAAGCGTGCTCGCCATCGATGGCGGACCAGGAGCCCGCCAGGATTTGTCGAAGCGATCCGGCAGGCGGTGGGTTTGGAGATGAGGAGCAGGTCTATTCCGAAAACCCGTCCATCTGCAGCCGGATGGCCGCGGTCTTCTCGCTGATGCCCCGCCGCAGGATTTCCCGGTTATAAGCGTCGATCGCGTCGCGGCGCCTGAGCATGCCCACCACCCACTTGGCCTCGGGGGACTCGACCACGGGAATCTCCTGGATGCCCTTGAGATCGAACAGGGCCATGGCCGTGTAGAGGTTGTCGTCCGGGGTGAGGGTGATGACCTTGCGGGAGCAGACGTCCCCCACCTTGGCGCTCAGCCGCAGCTGCTCGTCCTGGAGGATGCTCTTGACGTCCTGGAGGGAGATGATGCCCGTCATCAGGCCGGACTCGTCGATCACCGGAAAGTAGAAGCTCTCCTTGGCCTGGCTGAAGACGATGAGCAACTGGTCGACGTTGGCGTCTTCGCCGATGAAGTCCACGTCTTCGCTCATGATCCGTCCCACCTTGATCGACTTCATGATCGCCACCTCCCGGCCCTCGTGGAGGTCGATTCCCTCGCGGCTCAAATCCACGGTGTCGATGGATTCCGGGTAGAGCCAGCCCGCCACCACCGTGCCGATGATGCTCGTCACCATGATCGGGATGGGGATCAGGTAGCTGCCGGTCATCTCGAAGAGCAGGAAAATCGCGGTGAGCGGCGAGTGGGTGGAGGCCGCGAGGAAGGCGCCGATGCCTACGGCCGCGTAGGCCCCCGGACCGGCGGTGAGGTGGGGCAGCAAATGGTGCGCGACCGCGCCGAAGCTGCCCCCGATCACCGCGCCAATGAAGAGGGCCGGGGCGAACACCCCGCCGGCGCCCCCCGCGCCAAGGGTGATGGCGGTGGCCACGATCTTGATGACGATGAGCAGCAGCATGATCTGGAAGAGCCCCTGCCCGTCCAGGACCTTCTCGATGTAACCGTAGCCATTGCCCATGACCTGGGGAAAGCCGATGGCGATGATGCCCACCAGCAGGGCGCCCAGGATGGGCTTGAGCTGGGGATGGAGTCTGAGCGCCGCGAAGCGGTCCCGGACGGCATAGAAGACCTTGATGTGGAGGACCGCCACCACCCCCACCAGCACGCCCATGAGCATATAGAGGGGCACCTCCACCACCGGGTTGACCAGAACGTAGTGGGGCATGGAAAAAGCGGGGGTGAGGCCGTAGTAGGCGCGGGACACCACCGTGGCC
Organism: Deltaproteobacteria bacterium; assembly: GCA_021788685.1. Classification (GTDB taxonomy): domain Bacteria; phylum Desulfobacterota; class Desulfobulbia; order Desulfobulbales; family UBA5123; genus JAJYKH01. The sequence continues at coordinate 4,549 of JAJYKH010000111.1, forward strand.
ATGGCCGAGGAAATGACCAGGGCGGCGAAGGAGGAGATCTTGTAGGTGCCGAGGAGCACGATCTCGGCGGCGAAGAAGACCCCGGCGACGGGGGCGTTGAAGATGGCCGCCACGCCGCCCGCGCAGCCGGCGGCGATGTAGACCTTCATCCGGTCGCCCGAGACCTTGAGGAACTGCCCCACCAGGGAGCCCACGCCGCCGCCCACCTGAGCGATGGGGCCTTCCACGCCGGCCGAGCCGCCCGAGCCGATGGTGAGCGAGCAGGAGAGGATGCGGAGCACGATGGAGCGGAACCGGATCACCCCGGCTTCGAGATTGACGTTGCGCAGGAACTTGGTGAAGCCATACCCGTTGACCTCCCCGGGGAAGAGGAGCGATAACGGGACGAGAAGCACCATCCCGGCCATGGGGATGAGGGGCAGGAGGAAATGGTGCCAGCTGCCCTCCCGGATGCCGAGCAGCTCCTGGCCATGGACGAAGACGATTTTCTCGACCAGATCGGTCGTCGTCCGGAAGAGGATGTTGGCCCCTCCGGCCATGAACCCGATGGCGGCGGCGATCACCACCATGGTCGTGTTCTCGCCGGGAATGAGCCGCCGGTAGCGAGCGCCGCCGTTCATGACCGCTCCGGCACCTCGCACCCGAGGCGGGCGGCCTGGGCGAGGAAGTAGTTGTCGGTCATGCCGGCGATGAAGTCGCGGACCATGGCGGCCGGTCCGGTCCGCTCCCGGTAGCCGTCGCCCATGGTGTCGAGAAACTCGGTGAAAATGGCCGACGCCCGCTCCTCCCGGGCGAGGTGGTCGAGGAAGGTCTCGAACAGGGTGCGGTAGCAGGAGCGGATCAGGCCGTAGCCCCGCTTGATCACGGGGTTGAGGTAGATGCGCTCGTAGTTGAATTTCTTGAGCCGCTGGAGGGTGGCGTCGATCTCCGGGCTGAAGTGGATGCGGTCGCCCGCGATGCCGTTTTCCGCCAGATCGGTGACCAGCCGGTAGACGATGGTGCCGTTGGTGCGGCCCAGGACCTTCCGGCACTCGGCGGGCAGGTCGTCCCGGGAGATGAGCCCCAGCTCGATGGCGTCCTCGATGTCCCGGCCGATGTAGCTGATGGTGTCGGCGAAGCGGACCACGCACCCTTCGAGGGTCATGGGGGCGAGCTCCAGCTTCGGGTCGGCGCTTTTGGCGGCAAGCTTGGCGTCGAACGCGGCAAAGCTGGCCTCCCGGGCCGGCTGCAGGCTCTGCCGGTGCACCTCCCCGTCGTGGCAGAGGATGCCGTCGAGCGTTTGCAGGGTGAGATTCCATCCCTGGCCGCCCTTCTCCAGTCCTTCCAGGAAGAGGACGCTCTGGACGTTGTGCTGGAAAGGGGGGAGATCGTGCTCGCCGCAAAGCTCGGCCAGGATCCGCTCCCCGTCGTGGCCGAAGGGCGCATGGCCGATGTCGTGGCCCAGGGCGACCGCCTCGATGAGGTCCTCGTTCAATCCCAGGTAGCGGCCGATGGTGCGGGCGATCTTCGAGACCAGCTGCACGTGGAGCACCCGGTGAGTGATGTGGTCGTTGGCGACCATGTAGAAGACCTGGGTCTTGTCGATGTACCGGGCGTAGGCGCGGGAATGGAGGATCCGGTCCACGTCCTGGGCGAAGGATTGGCGGTCGCCGGTCAGCTCCTCGGGGCGGCGCCGGAGGCCGTGCCGGCTCAGGGCGGCCAGGCCGGAGAGGGAGGCCTGCTCACGGGCGTCGAGCGCCTGCCGGAGGGCCAGGAGCTTGGGGGAGGTGGCGGTCGTGGTTTCGGGCATGGGGTCGCGGCGCGCTTCCGGAATCCGCCGGGATCGGTCTGCCGATTGGACGGGGGCTTTTCCAATCGCCGGGCGGGGTTGCGCTTGCCAACCCGGGGCGGTTGAGTATAATCAATGGCAGCGTGCTATAGATAACAGAATCGGCCCGATCTGACCAGAGCTAAAGGGGGAAGCCATGAAAGTCACCATCACCTACTGCACGAAGTGAAACTACCTGCCCCGCGCTTCCAGTCTGGAAGCCGAGCTCAGGGAGAAATTCGGGGCCGACGTCACCTTGGTTCCCGGGACGGGCGGCGTGCTTGAGGTGACGGCGGACGGCCGGGAGGTCTTTTCCAAGGCCAAGATGGGCCGGTTCCCCGAGCCAGGGGAAATCGAAGCCCTCCTCCGGCGGCGCTAGCCGGCCTGGAAACGGCGCGGCCATGACCCGGGCCCCTTTCTCTTTCTCGGTCCACCTGCTCGACCAAGGCGGCAGCCGGCGCCAGTCCTGGGCGCTTCGGGGCAAAGCCACCTACCGGATCGGACGCGGCCCGGACAACGATCTGGTGCTGCCCTTCTCCTGGGTATCCCGCAAGCACGCCATGATCCAGGTGGAGGCGAACGGGATCTGCAACCTCATCGACCTCGGCAGCGCGAACGGCACCTTCGTCAACGGCCGGCGGGTCTATGCTCCTATGCCGCTCCGCACCGGCGATCGGCTGGAGATCGGCCGCACCCGGCTCGAATTCGAGCAGGCCGCCAAGGCCCCGGCCGCCGCCCCGGTCGAGGAGAACCTGGACGACCGCACCGTGGCCTTCGTCGAGAAGGAAATGGTGACCATCCTCATCTGCGATCTCCACGACTACACCAAGCTCACCCGGCAGCTCGGCCCCCAGGCCATTTCCGCACTGCTCCGCCAGTGGACCGCTCTCGCCGCCCGGCTGATCGAAACCCACGGCGGCATTCTCGACAAGTTCATCGGCGACGCGGCGCTCGCCATCTGGCGCAACGGCGACCGGCCGGAGACCATCCGGAAGGTGCTCGCCGCCGCCCTCGCCATCGCCGAGGCCACCGGCGGGCTGCAGGCGGGGGAGGGGCTGCCGCCGCTCGCCATCGGCGCCGCCGTGAACACGGGCGAGGCGATGCTCGGCAACATGGGGGTGGACGGCCACCGCGACTTCACGGTCATCGGCGACGCGGTCAACATGGCCTTCCGGCTGGAGGAGCTGACCTCCCGCGAGCAGGAACTGGACCTGCTGATCGGCGCCTCCACCGTGGCGGACCTTCCGGGCGCGGACCGCTCGTGCCGGCTGCTCTCCTGCCGGGTGAAGGGGCGGGAGGAGCCGGTCCCGGCCTACGCCTGCAGCTTTGCCGGGCTGCGTGCCTACCTGCAGGAAAGGGGGGACCGCACATGAGCGAAGATTTGCTTCAAATGAGACGAAGCGTGAGAAGCTTCCGCAGCACCTCCGTGCCGCAGCCCCTCCTCGAAGAGATCCTGGGCCAGGCGGCCCTGGCCCCCTCCTGGGCCAACACCCAGTGCTGGCGCTTCGTTTTGTTCATATCGGATTCCGATGCTTGCAACGCCGCTCTACGTCACGGGCGGTTGCCCCTTGTCCCGTTGTTCCTTAAGCCAGAAATAGTGCATGAAAG
>JAJYKH010000112.1 GCA_021788685.1 Deltaproteobacteria bacterium
TCCGCCGGCGGGACCGGCTGGGGTTCCTGGTGGACGGCTTTGCCGACCCCGTTCTCTGCAAGTCGCTCATCACGGCCATGGGGGAAGGCCGGCAATTCACCTATGCCCACGGGACGGTCAGCTGCACCGCCACCAGCGTGTTCGCCGAGCTCGGCGGGCGGGACCTGGCCGAGATGAAGATGCGGCCGCCCGGCACCGAGGGCAGCAACACCACGGTCATCCTGGGAAACAAGCTGTTCCTCAAGGGATACCGCCATGTCCGGGAGGGGATCAACCCAGAGCTGGAGATGGGACGGTTCCTGACCGAGGTCGCCCGCTTCCAAAACAGCGTCCCGGTGGCCGGGGCGGTGGAGTACCTCCGGGAGGACGGAACCCCCATGACCCTCGCCCTGCTTCAGCGATATGTGGGGAACCAGGGGGACGGCTGGACCTACACCATGGATTACCTGGAGCGCTTCCTCCACGATAAGCGGCTCATCGGAGACACCACCGAGCCGCCCCTGCTCACCGACAGCATGCACAAGTCCTATATGGCCACCATCCGGACCCTGGGGACCCGGACCGGCGAGCTGCACGTGGCCCTCTGCATGCGGACCGGAGACCCGGCTTTCGATCCGGAGCCGGTCGGCCGGGACGACCTCCTGGCCTGGACCGCCACCGCGCGCCGGGAAGCCGAGCAATCCTTCACCCTGCTCAGCCGGAGGCTGGAGAATCTGCCCGAGCGTTTTCGGCCGGACGCCGAAGCGGTGCTGGCCAAGCGGAACGAGATGCTCGCCGCCATCGAGCGGCTGTCCGCACGGGGGGTCAAGGCGATCAAAACCCGCTTCCACGGCGATTACCATCTCGGGCAGGTGCTGCTCTCGGAAAACGATTTCTACATCATCGATTTCGAAGGGGAGCCGGCGAGGCCGCTTTCCGAGCGCCGCTGCAAGCATTCGCCGTTCAAGGACGTGGCCGGCATGCTGCGCTCGTTCAACTACGCCGCCTATGCCGCCCTCCTCAAGATTACCGCCAAGATGCCGGAGGATTTCCCGGTCCTGGAGCCTTTTGCCCGCGACTACGAAGAGGAGGCGGTGGAGGCCTTCATGCTCGGCTACGTCACCGCGGCCGGCGAATGCCCCTCCTACCCTGCCGACCCGGACGACGCTCGTGCCCTTATCGATTTCTTCGTCCTGGAAAAAGCCCTCTACGAGCTGCGCTATGAGCTCGACAACCGGCCGGACTGGGTGGGCATTCCGCTCAAGGGCATCCTCTCCCTGCTCGCCTGACGGTAAGCGATCACAGGCACCGAATCTGCTTTGTCGGCGGCCTGTTCGCGTTACACCCTCTCAGGCCGCTTTCGCGCATCTCCGGCGCTGTGAGCCGTCTGGACGCTCCGATGCCCCTGTGATCGGCGCCTGGCGAGCCCGGCAGCGGTTCCCGAGGCCCGAACTTTTCTATGGGGATTGATATACAAGTACAGCCGGTTAGGCTACCATGAGGAAGGAGCCCCCTTCTCGCTTCCGAGCACGGGCCGGCCGGCTTGCTACGGCAAGGATGCGCAAACGGTCACAGGGCACCCCATCTGCATTGTTATCGGCCTACTCGCATACTGATGTATAGCTCGCAGGCCGATGCCGCGCAGCAGCGGCACCCTGTACCCGCTTCCAAAGACCGCCTCGTGGGCTACACACTGGTGTCCACCCGCGATAGGTTTCAGGATGGCACCACTGCTCGCTTTCTTTCCGAAGGTGGTCGGGACCGTCATCGCCAAGGATAACGCCATGGGCAATCAGCTGCTGGAGCTCGAACGCACCATCGCCCGCGCCAACAACCGCAGGATTGCGATCGCCCTTTTTGGTCTGTACTTGCTCCTGCTGCTCACTCCCCTCACGACCGCCTGGGCCACTCAACCGAGGACCAACCTGCCCTTTCTCGCGGAGCTGGGCAAGAGCTTCGCCCTCATCGGCTTCGCGATTCTCGCCCTCCAGTTCGTTCTTTCCAGCCGGCACCCCGTGATTTCCCAACCCTTCGGCCTGGACCTGGTCCTCCGGTATCACAAGGCCATGGGCACCCTGGCCGGGTGTCTCCTTCTCCTTCATCCCTTCCTGATCGCGGCCGGCACCGGCAAGTGGCGCCTGATCTACGGCGTGGTCCTGCCCTGGCCGGTCTGGCTTGGCAAGATCGCCCTGGTGCTGCTCGCGGTCCAAGTAGTGACCGGTCTCGGGCAGCGGCAGCTTCTCGCCTTCGAGAAATGGCGGACCCTCCACAACGAGGCGGTGGTCATCTTCGGCCTGGTGCTCGTGCACAGCCTCAACGTGGGCGACGACCTGAAGCACCTTCCCCTCCAGGTCCTGTGGGGGCTGCTGGCGCTCCTGGCCGCCGCGGCCTACGTGTACCACAAGGTCTACCGGCCGGCGGGCAGCCGCCAGTTTGCCTATCACATCAAGGATGTCATCCCGGAGAGCTACAACGTCCGGACCCTGGTTCTGGAGCCGCCCGCCGGCGCCGCCCCCTATTTCTACCTGCCGGGCCAGTTCCATTTTCTGAAGCTCTACCGGGGCGACCGGCGGTACGACGGCGAGGAGCACCATTTCACCATTTCGTCGAGCCCTACCCAGCAGGGGCTCCTCGCCTCCACCATCAAGGAAAGCGGGGATTTTACCGCCAGCCTGGGCACGGCCAAGCCGGGCGACGTGGTCCATCTGGAAGGACCGTACGGCCGGTTCAGCTTTCTTCTCCACGAGCAGCGCGATCTCCTGGTGTTCCTGGCCGGGGGGATCGGCATCACCCCCATCATGAGCATGCTCCGCTTCCTGCGGGACACCGGGTCGGAGCGCCGGGCCGTGCTCCTGAACGCCAACAAGACGGAAAAGGACATCATCTTCCGCCAGGAGCTGGAGGAAATGGTCAAGGGGGGGCACCCCCGGCTGCGGGTGGTGCAGGTGCTCACCCGCCCGCCCCGGACCTGGAAGGGCGAGTACGGCCACATCGACCAGGGCATGATCCGCCGTTTCTGCGGCCTCGACATCCACGGCATGCAGTTCTACGTCTGCGGGCCGCCTGGCATGATGGACATGCTCGATCGGGAGCTGCGGGAGCTGGGAGTGGATCCCGAGCAGGTGCACAGCGAGCGCTTCTGGCTGTGACCTGGAGATTGCGGCTTTTGGCTTTCGCGGATTAAAGACAAGGCCGGGAGGAGCTATGACCGAAAGGATGCGCAGATTCTATCTCGCCGTGGGGGGCACCGTCCTGCTCCTGCTGGCCATGGCTTTTCTGGCGGCCTCATTCCGGGCCGCCCCGGAAGGCCTCCGGCAGGAGCCCGGCGGGCTGGTCCCCGACCGGGTGTCGATGGACAAGGCGATGGCCGATTAAAAACTTGAGCATCGAACATCCAACCCGAGCTTTGAGCTTTGAATTCGATATTCGACGTTCATTTCCTTCAATCCGGCACTACCCAGTTGTATATGCGGTGCCGCTCGTCGGTCGATTCGGTATCGACCACTCCCGGCTTGGGCAGGCCGGCGATCTTCCAAGCCGCCATTGGATCGAGGAACTTTTCCCGCACGCACTCCCGTGACTGATGGACGTTCCTGCAGATGGAATGGAGAATGGGGAAGGCATGGAACTTCCGGTAGTAGCTTCGCATGAAGCGCAGGATTTCCATCGATTCCTCAGACAGCTCCTGCTCCTCCCGCGCCGCCAGGGCCTCGGCAACCTTCTCGTCCCACTGCTCCATGTCCACCAGGAATCCCTCGTCGTCCAGCTCGACCCGCTTCCCGTCGGACTCGAAATAGGCCATGGACTCTCCTCTGAATGCAGAAATGGATGACGTCCGGAAAAACCGGCTCCTGACAATAGAATAGAGGAAGGAAGATTCGAACGTCAAATTTGGGGCATAGCTCCGCTCCACCGCAGGCGGCGTTATGGCGGCTGCGCGGACCGCATGCTCAAGACAGCCGAACTGGATTTCCTGCACCAGGAGGAAGTGGAAGCTGACGCCGGGGCCTTCGGGCAGCCCTGGGAGTTGTCGTGCCCCCCCGGAGCCCGCGCAAACCGGGGTTTGCGGCCTGGTGCCGACCACCGATGGACCACTATTTTTCCGGCAGATAGGCATAACCCTTCAACTGACAGGTAGCAGTCACCGCAATAGCGGAAAACGCGATGATGACATCGGGATGAACAACGGCAGGGGCGAGTTTCTGCTCAGCCAGCGTCTGGCCGCAGACATAGATCTTGACCCCCGCATTCCTGAGCATGGACAGGAGGGGCAGATTCGGATTTTCACTGCCGAGCTTCTCTTTGTAAATCGTGCTCTGCAGCACGGCCGGCGCTGCCTTGCCATGGAGAACGGCAACGATGTTTCCCGGTTGCGCCTTTATTCCCGAAAGGGCCAGGAGATTGACGAAACGGGCCACGTGATCCAGGGCGGGATTCACCTTGGCATTGTCTTCGGCCTTCTTGGTAATGTCAAAGACCACGCTGTAGACCATGGCCTTGTCAAATTGCATGGCGGCATCGGGCAACGGCTCCACCGGGCCGTGATTCTTGATGAGCGGATATTCCCAGGCCAGCGCAACCGGGATGGCTGCCGTCATTGTAAGAAACGCCAGTGGCGAAAGGATGAAGGTGCTCATGGCGGTATTTCCTTATTGAGCTGAAGAAAACCCATATTGTTTGAAAATGGCCTGCGCCTCGCTGCTCTGCAGGAATTGCAGAAAATCGGACCCTGCCCGCGGATGCGGGGCGTTTTTCATTCTGCCGGCCACGGATGTCGATCGGGTGTCTTCATTGCTCGGCACTTCCACCATCTCGACAGGATTGCCGATCATCTGCTGGAAAAAGGCTTCCGTATACCAGACCGGCCCGGCATCAGAGGTTTCCTGCATGATGCGAATGGGCGTCTGCCGGTGATGGATCCGGGTCACGAACGTGGTCTTGTCTTTCACCTTTGCATCCATGATTTTCCGCTTGAGCTCGGCTCCTCCCTCCCGGGTGTAGGTTGCAATGATTTTCTTGCCGATGTCCTCCAACTCCGGATTGGGCATGCTGACCCTGACGTCGTCTCTTCCGAGATCCTTTATCCCCAGGACCCTTTTGGGATTTCCCTTTTTGACCATGATGGCCAGGGTGTTGCGGGCATAGGGCACCGTCTCTTCGAACCATCCCTCGTCTTGAAGCTGGTTCATCTTTTCCTTGCCGCCGGTAAAGACATCGGGTTGGAGGGCAATACGCAGGTTGCCGACAACTAAGGCTTTTTCATTTACCTGCTGCTGGATGATGCCGGGCGGCAATGTTTCGTAGAATATCTTCCGATAGCGGGGATACTTCTTCTGAAACGCCTCCATGAGAGAGGGCATGACCATGAACTCGTTGCCCCCGAAGAAGACCACCAGATCAGGATCGACAATGTCTCCGTGGAGATCGGAAACATTCTCGATCCCGGGAACAGTGAAGCTCAATCCATCAGGGGGCTTATTCCAGGGGGGATCGATTTTCTCTGCTGCCGCTGCGGGCAGGACCATCCGAATGATGCTGATGAAAGCGAAACCGAATACGATAGCATCGACAAGCCGCAGCATGGATACCCCCTTTTCGAACGGGCCAGCAGGCGAGGGAATATGAGGCAGAAAAGATGCGCTCTGCCCAAGCAACGGCTGAGCAGGGCTTTTTCGAGGGCAGGTCAGGTATGCCGATCTCGTGCCTCCCCACACCCGCACGAAAAAGGCCGCTTGCCGGGGTTTTTCCGACAACGGCCTCGCCGGGCCAATCCTTCCGCCAAGGTCACGTGCTCAGCTTGCCCTCCTGGGCGTGCTTTTGCAGCTCCTCCAGGAACATCGCCAGCTCGTCTTCCCGCTGCTGCTTCATCTTCTTCCAGAAATCCTGACATGACTTGCAGTTCTTCGCATCCTTGATGTAGGTTTCGTAACGATACAGGCTCTTCGAGATCACGGTGATGTCTTCCATCAAATTGTACGTGTTGTTGTCCAGCATACGTTGCCTCCTTTTCGGGTTGTCCGTCGTGTCAGCCTCCGCCGCCCGGAAGCTCCCTTTGCTCCATCTCATGGATAGGATACCATCGGCCGCGGCCGTGCTGTCAAGGCGCGGCGCTCCCGGGCGGGCTCTCAGGCGAGATGCAGGAAGAGATCCTCGATCAGCTCGCTTGCCCGCCGGGCCTCCTCCAGAAAGGATTCCGGATCGCCCTCGTGCTCGCCGGAGAGCTCCAGCATGATCATGCCGTCAAACCCCGAGGCCGCCAGGACTTCCATGAGGCGCTGCCAATCGATCCGCCCCTTCCCCGGAGGCAGGTGATCGTCGGCATACAGGTTGTCGTGGGCATGGATGATGCGGACGTGCTCGGCCACTCGCTGGGCGGTCATGTAGAGGTCGCCCGCCAGGTTGGCATGGCCGGTGTCCAGGCAGAGTCCGAGGCTGCCTTCCGCCGCCGCCTCCCGGAACCAGAGCAGGTCGCTGATCCGCCCGAAAAGGTGGTAGGGCAGCATGTTCTCCAGCAGCAGCTCGACCCCCCTCTCCCGGCAGCTCGCCGCGATGCGGTCCAGGGAGCCGAGCCCGCTCGCCCGCCGCTGCTCGATTTCCTCTTTTCGGGCGAGATGGTTCTTGTCCGGTCCCGGGTGGAGGGTGAAATAACGGGCGCCCAGAGTAACGGCCGCTTCCACGGAAAACAGGATCTCCTCCACCGAGGCCTCCCGGAGGATCTCGTCCGGGGAGGTGATGTCCAGGTGCTGCCCGAAGGGGGCGTGGTAGCTGTGGACCGTTATTCCCAACTCGGCGATTCGGGCCGCCGCGGTCCGGACCTGGGGCAGGTCGTGAAAATCCAGATGGGAGGGGGAGGCGGAGATTTCGAGGATGGTGAAGCCGCTGTCCCGGATGGGCACCAGAACCTCGAGGAGGGATTGTTTATAGAAGCAGCCGGTTGAGAGGCCGATCGGATAGGCGATCATGGTGCTTTCTCCAGGAGGAGGTGCCGGAAGGGTTCCAGGTCGCAGCTTCCGGCCGGGCCGGCGCAGTACCCCTTGGCGCGGGTGGCCTGGCAGGTAAAGTCCGCCAAGTCGTCGATGCCGGTGGCGAGCATGCCGGCAAACAGGCGGCCGTAGAAGTCGGCGCGAACGGCCGGGTTGAAGAACTGCCAGTGTTCTGGCCAGAAATGGCGGTGGCGCTCATAGCGGGAACGGACCAGCCCCGCGATCCGGCGGGGATGCCAGCCGCAGGCCACCAGGGTCCGCACCAGCAGCTGGAGGGCCGCCGCCTTGAGCAGCAGCTCGGAATCGAGCAGCCGGCCGATGCACGGGGGCAGGCCGCCGGGGTCGAACCGGTCGTAGGTTTCCGGCCACTTGGCCACGGGTTCCGGATTTTCGGCATAATAGCGGTCATGGAACCGCCTGAGCCCGGAGCGGCCGTAGGCGGCCACCAGGCCCGCCATGCCTTCCGAGTGGTCGGGAATGGCGACGGAGACCCGCCCGGCCAGCTCGATCACCTGCTCCACATCCTGCATCAAGGGCAGCGCCTGGGCGATCGCCATTCCTGCCTGCGGGATGCAGAAGATCTCCGGGATGCGGCCGTCGGTTTCAGGCGGCGGAATGCCCCTGCCGGCCCGCGGCTTGCCGTAGACGCTGAACGGCAGCCGGACGACCCGGGTGTGCAGCGGGTCGCCAAAGGCCGAGATGTCGAGGCAGACGATCTCCCGGCCCCGCTCGTCCGGAGGAACCTCCGTGCTGGTGATCCGGACCGGCAGCCCGACCCGCCCGGCCACACCGCGCAGGACCTTCTGCGCGAGCCACTCCATGATCCGCCCCAAACCGATGAAGGCCCGGGTCAGGGCCAGGGGCACCATCTCACCGGTGGGCGAGCAGGGCTGCCGGCAGAGGTCGTCGGTCTCGGGCGGCAGCTGCCCCCAGTCGACCAGTTCCCGGAAGAAGGGCGCCAGATCGG
>JAJYKH010000113.1:0-5021 GCA_021788685.1 Deltaproteobacteria bacterium
GCGTTCGTGCAGAAGAACATGGTCGCCGGGCTCAGCCGCACCTTCCCGGACGTCCAGGACCTGGGGGTGAGGCGGGCACCGTTCGTGGTGCTCATCGGCGCCCAGATGCCGGCGGTGCTCACGGAGATCGCCTTCGTGAGCAATCCGGAGGAGGCGCGCCGGCTGTGCGATCCCCGCTACCAGCAGGAGGTGGCGGCCCAGATCGTGGCCGGCGTTTCCCAGTACGTCACCGATCTCAACCTGGCCAGCCTGAAGCTGAATTGAAACCGATCAGCTGTAACTGATCACGGGGAAGGTACAGAGGCGGGGCCAACAATAGCGGAATTTGTAAGCGGTTGCAGGGTGCCGAGTTAGGCCCCCTTGCCCGAAGGACTTAGAGTCTGTGATCGCTTACGATCAGCCGCCGGGCGCCAGGACCACCCGGTTGCGGCCCCCCCGCTTGGCCTGGTAGAGGAGCGCGTCGGCCGCGGCGATCAGGTCCGCTCCGGTTTGCCCCTCCGCGTAGGCCGCCACCCCGCAGCTGAAGGTGACCCCGAACCCGCCGTCCCGGCCCAGATGCCGGATCTTTCCGAAGTCCTCCCGCAGCCCGTTCAGCACCCCCGCCCCCGCCTCCGCGCCGGTATTAGGCAGAATGACCGCGAACTCCTCGCCGCCGAACCGGCCCACGACGTCCGTGACCCGCAGCCGCTGCCTGAGCAGCCGGGAGAGGCTCTTGAGAACCTGGTCTCCCACCGGATGGCCGTGGGTGTCGTTCACGGACTTGAAGTGGTCGATGTCGAGCAGGGCGAAGGTGAGCGGGCTCTTGCTCCGAGAGGCGCGGGCCACCTCGATTTCCACCTGCTCCTTGGTCCGGGTGTGGTTGAGCAGCCCGGTCAGCCCGTCAAAAAGCATGAAGGAGCGCAGGACCCGATGGCGGTCGGCCCGCAGGCTGACCGAGGCGATGAGGTGCGCCGGCTGGATCGGCTTGGTGAGAAAGTCGTCCCCGCCCCGGCTCATGGCGAGGAGTTGGCGGCTGAGGTCCTGCTCGGCGGAGAGGAAGACGATGGGAATGTCCACGTAGCTCTCGTCCTGGCGGATCACCCCTGCCAGCTCCATACCGTTGCAGGCAGGCATGTAGATGTCCATGAGGATCAGCTCGGGCCGGAATTCGGCCAGCCGCCCCAGAACCTGCCGGGGATCGGTCACCGTCGCCGCCGCCATGCCGGCCTGCTCGAGGATCGCGGCATGGTGCGCCGCCAGCAGCGGCTCGTCGTCCACCACCAGGATGCGGTAGGGGTCCCGGGGCCGTTTTTCGGTCAGGATGTCGAGCTGCGCCACCAGCTTGCCCACGTCCACCGGCTTGGTCAGGTAGGCAGCGCCGCCGGCGCGCACCGCCCCCAGGCGGGCCTCGAAATCGCTGCGCCCGGAAACGAACACCACCGGGATTGTCGCCCCCCGGCCCTGCTGAAGGCAGGTGACCATCTCCGCCCCGGCCAGGTTTCCTTCCGGAAAGGTCATGTCCATGATGATGAGAAGAGGGGTGGCGTCGAGGAGGGCCTCCTCCAAGGCGGCCAGGGTGGTGAAGGTGGCCACCCGGTAGCCGTAGCAGCGGACCTGGAGGGCCAGGGACTCGGCCAGGAGCGGGTCGTCTTCCACCAGGAAGACGGTATCGCCCCCTTGTGCATCCCCGTGATCGGTTCCATCGCCCCTGGCAGGGGTCTCCAGAACCGGCGGCGGAGCACCGACAGACGGGGCAGCGGGCGGCGGCCCGCCGGTCTCCCCGCAGGCGGCCTTCAGGGCCGCCATCCGGTCGCCGCCCGGCCTGGAGACCGGCGGGGCCGCCGCGGCGAGCGCCGCCTTGAGCTCTCCCTCCCACTCCTTGGCGACGGTCCGAAGGGCGGCCAGCCCGAAGGTGCCGGCGGTGCCTGCCAGGGTGTGGAGGAGCTGGGCCAGACCCGCCGCTTGGCCGGCGTCCCACCCCTCCCGGAGGGCGGTCCATTTCGTCTCAATTTCAGCAACCCGCCCCGGCAGCTGGGAAAGGAAGGCCTTTCGCAGGGCTTGCAGCTTCGCCTGAACGGGTTCGGGATGATTGCTCATGCGGGCTCCTCGGAAACAAAGGGTCATGGCGGGGCTTAGGCCGGGGAAAACGGGGCTGTGGCAGGCGGAGACGATCTCACCGGGTGTTCCGTTGTTTCAGGGCGTGCTTCTCGAGGACCTTCTCCACCGACAGGACGATGGTGTCCTGGATGTTTTCGTCCTTCTCCAGGTAGTCGTTGGCCCCGCTTCTCACGGCGGCGATGGCGTCCGAGATCTCGCTGTTGCCGGTGAGGATGATGATCGGCACCTCGCTCCCGGCCTCCCGGACCTTGCCGATCAGCTCCATCCCGCTCATCTCCGGCATGTTCAGGTCCGAGACGATGAGGCCGATCCCGCCGGGGTCGGCGCCGAAAGCGGCCAACGCCTCCTTCCCGTCACCGGCCGTGAGGGAATCGTAGCCCTCCCCTTCGAGAATGGAAGCCAGCACTTCCCGGATGAAGGAGTCATCGTCCACCACCAGCACCTTCGCCTTTCGCTCAGCCATGATGTTTCCCCGTTCATCCCACCAAGTTCTGCACGGTTTCGAGCAGGTTGGTCTGGTCGAAGGAGCCTTTGACGATGTAGGCGTTCGCCCCCACCTGGATCCCCCGGCGCTTATCCTCTTCCTTTTCCCGGGAGGTCACGATGATGATGGGCGTCTCCCGGTACCCTTCCTCCCGGCGGAGCCGCTCGGTGAGCGAGAAGCCATCCAGGCGCGGCATCTCAACATCGGTGACGACGAGGTCGTACCTGGCTTCGCGCGTTCTCTCGAGCGCCTCCTGACCGTCGCCGGCCAGCTCGACCACGTAGCCGTAAGCCTCCAGGATGCTTTTTTCGATCTCTCGGGTGTTGACCGAGTCGTCCACTACCAGAATGCGGGCCGCGGCGGCCCGGCCCCTCTCCGGCATGGTCTCCTTCATGTCGCCGGCCACCCGCATCAGCTCCGGAACGTGGAGGATGTTGATCACCTCGTTCCGGCCCGAGATGGTGACCCCGGACACCAGGCTGACGTTCTTCATGTGGGCAGGCAGCGACTTGATGACCATGTCCTCCTCGTCGAGGAGCGCCTCCACGATGAGACCGAGCTTTTCGCCCCCCACCCGGACGATGAGGAGGAGCAGGTCCTGCCGCCGGCCCCCCCTGGATGGGAGCCCGAGGAGAGTATCCAGGTCGGCCACCGGGATGAGCTCCTCCCGCAGCCGGATCGCCTTCTTGGCGAGCACGTCGATGATCTCCTTCGTCCGGACCCGCAGGACCTCGGTCACGTAATGGGTGGTCACCGCGAAGGTGGTCCCTCCCGTCTGGATGAGCAGCACCCGCATCACCGCGAGCGTCATGGGGAGCCGGATGAAGAAGGAGGTCCCCTTCCCCGGCCTGGTCTCGATCTTGATGGATCCCTTCAGCTCCTCGACGATGTTCCGGCGGACCACGTCCATCCCCACTCCCCGGCCCGAAAGGTCGGTGATGATGGGACTGGTGCTGAACCCGGGCTGGAAGATGAGGTCGAGCAGCTCCGGCTCGGTCATGGCGGCCAGCTCCCCCTCGGTGTGCATCTTTTTCTGGAGGGCTTTTTCCTTGAGCTTGTCCAGGCGGATACCGCCGCCGTCGTCGCTCAGCTCGATGAGGACGCTCCCTGCGTCGTAGCAAGCCGCGAGCCGGATGGTCCCCCGTTCCGGCTTGCCCGCCTCCCGCCGGACCGCCGGGGCCTCCATCCCGTGATCGACGGCGTTCCGGAGCATGTGCACCAGGGGATCGCCGATCTTCTCGATCATCTTCTTGTCGAGCCCGATCTCCCCGCCCTCCACGGCGAGCGCCACCTCCTTGCCGAGGGCCCGGGCTTCGTCCCGCACCATCCGGGGGAAGGTGTCGAAAACGGTGGCGAGCGGCACCATCCGCAGCATGAGCGCCTTTTCCTGCAGCTCCGCGGTCAGGAGCTCCTGCAGGTTGGCGTCATCGCGCATGCTCGCGGCCAGCTGCTTAAGTCCGGCCTGAAGCTCGCCGGCAGCGCTGGCCAGCTCCGCCCCCCGTCCCTCGGGGCCGCCCCCGCCCGCTTGGAGGCCGGCGGCCAGATCCCGGCCCTTCCGCGCGGTCCGCTCCACCTCCCGGATGTCGGCCAGACGGCGTTTCAGGCGGTTCTGGTGGGAAACGATCTCGCCCATGAGCCGAATCAGCTCGTCGAGCCGGTCGGCGCTCACCCGAATGCTCTCGACGCGAGCCTTTTTCTCCGGGCGCTCGGTCTTGAGCGGGGGCGGTGCCGCCGGTCCGGCAGGTGCCGACGGGGCCGCCTTGGGGGGAGGTGCGGTCTGGGACCCGGCTGGCGCAGAGGCCGCCTCCGGGACAGCGGCCGGCGCTGGCCCCGGGGGTGCCTCTTGAGAGGGTGCCGGGGCGCCGGCGGGGAGCACCCCCGCGGCGGCCCGGGCCAGCTCCTCGCAGAGGGGGCCCGTCTCCCCCGCCGGGTCGGCGCCGGCCGCCACCTTCTCCACCATGGCGGCGATGCAGTCCACGCCCTTGAAGAGGAGGTCCGCCAGCTCCTTGGAAAAGCCGATCTTCTGCTCCCGAAGCGCCCCCAGGGCGTCTTCCAGCTTGTGGGCCACCTCGGCGATGGGGGTGAGCTTCATCATCCGCGCCGAGCCCTTGATGGTATGGGCGGACCGGAAAATGGCGTTGATCGTCTCCGCGTCGTCCGGCTGCTGGTCCAGGCGGACGAGCCCCTCGTTGAGCCGGTTCACGTGGTCCCGCGCCTCTTCCACGAACCGCGCCAGGAATTTCGCCAAATCCAGTGCCATGGCCCTGCTCCTCTATTCCTGGCCGTGCTTGAGCTTCGCAAGGTGATGCCGGCAAAGGTGCGTGATCTGCTCGGCCGGAAAGGCAAGGGGGAGGAACGTCAGCTCCTGGACCCCCGGACCTTCTTTCTGCAGCAGCTTGATCGCGATGTCGTACTCCCGGGCGGCTTGCTGCCACTCCTG
>JAJYKH010000113.1:5031-7902 GCA_021788685.1 Deltaproteobacteria bacterium
CTCCGGTCGCGCGCGGCCGATCTCGGCCAGGAAAAAGTGGGCGAGCCAGCAGGAGGAGCGGATGTACACCGCCTCCTTGAACCTCCGCACTGCCCCGTCGTGTTCCTCCTGCAGCTTGGCGACGAGGCCGAGCAGGAGATGGGCTTCGAGGCACCACCGGTCGCCGGCCAGACTCGCCAGGCAGACCTCCTCCGCCTCCTTGAGCCGGTTCAGGTTGAGAAGCAGCCCCGCTTTGAGCATCTGCCCCCTGCGATGGTCCGGCTCCCGGGCCAGCAGCCTCTCGGTCGCGGCGAGCGCCCCGGCATCGTTCTTGTCCTTGGCCAGGGCCAGGGCCTCTTCAAAGGTGGGGCCTGAAGGCTGTGCAGCCGGCAGGGGGGCGGCCGCAGAACGGGCGGGTCGGGGGGGGATGGCCGGCCGCCGGGCCATCGGCCTGGCGGAAAGGGATGGTGCTTTCCTCCGCTCGCCAAGCGGGGTCTCCCTGCCCTTCTGGTAGCAGAACACCCCGTTTCTGTCGATCAGCTGCATCACGCCATGGTTGTGGGACAGGGTCTCGGTGGCGCTCACGAACAGCCAGCCCTTTTCCTTGAGGAGCCCCGCCAGATTGGCGAAGATCTTCCGCTGGGTCTCGGGATCGAAGTAGATGGAGACGTTCCGGTAAAAAATAACGTCCACCCCGGCCAGCTCCTCCGGGTAGACGTCGCTCATCAGGTTCAGCCGCACGAACCGGACCTTCCTTTTCACCTCTTTCCGAATCCGGTACCGCTTCTCCGCCGCTTCAAAGTATTTCCCCCGGAGTGCCGCCGGAAACCCCCGGAACGAAAGCCTCCCGTAGAAGCCCTCTTCCGCCCGCCGGAGGACCTCGGTGTCGATGTCCGCGCCGATCACCTCGATGAGCCCCTGAATGCCCGGGCCGTACCGTTCGAGAATCTTCATCATCACCGAATAGGGCTCTTCCCCGGTGGAGCACCCGGCGCAGAGAATGCGAATCGGCTCGCCCGCCACCTTGGCGGCGAGCATCTCCCCGAGCAGCTCGTCGGCAAGGAGGTCAAGCTGGAGGGGCTCACGGAAAAAATACGTTTCGTTGATGGTGAGCAGGTTGACCAGGGAACGGAATTCAGCCTCCTCCCCCCGGAGGCAGGCCAGGTACTCCTCCTCGCTCCTCATTCCCCGCGAGGTCATCCGGGACCGCACCCCATCCGCCAGGACGGCCATCCTCTCGGTCTCGAAGGAGAGGCCGCTCCGTTCCCGGATCAGGGCCTTGACGGAGGAGTAATCCATTGCCGTCACCGGGGACCGGCCGCCTCGCCCGCGCCTCGGGCCACCACCATGGCGAGCTCGCCGCTGATTTCCTCAAGGGAGAGAATCCGGTCGATGCAGCCGCTCTCGATGGCTACCTTGGGCATGCCGTAGACGATGCAGGTTTTTTCGTCCTGGGCCATGGTGGTGCCGCCCGCGCTCTTGATCTCCCGCATCCCCCTGGCCCCGTCGCTGCCCATGCCGGTGAGAATGACCCCGATCGCCTTGGACTGGTAAACCCGGGCCACCGAGGAGAGGAGCAGGTCGCAGGAGGGGCGGTAGATGTCCTTGGGATGTCGTTCCTGAAAGGCGACCCGCCGCCTCTCGGTGATTTCCATGTGCCGCTCGGAAGGGGACACGTACGCGGTCGCCGGCAGGAGCGGCTCCCCTTCCTCCGCCACTTTGATGGCGATTTTCGACACCCTCTTCAGCCACTCCACCATGCCGGGGATGAAGCCGTCGGAGTTGTGCTGGGCGATGACGATGGGGCACGGAAAGGATGACGGAAGGCCCGAAAGGATGACGGAGAGGGCCTCCGGTCCGCCGGTGGAGGAGGCGATGGCCACGATCCGGGAAGCCGCCGCGCCTGCGGGAATGGTCGTCTTCACCTTTTTTTCCTGGTTGACCGCCCGCTTGCCGCTGAGATGGGTGATCACCTTGATCTTGGAGAGCATCTTGATCTTCTGGATGAACTCATAGGCCCCTTCCAGGTTGACATCCGGCTTCACCACCAGGTCGAGGGCCCCCTTCGAGATGGCGGCGTAGGCGGTATTCGCGTCGGCCCGGGTGGTGACCACCAGAATGGGACAGGCGTTGGTGGCCATGATCCGCTCGATCGCCTCCAGCCCGTTCATGACCGGCATCTCGACATCCATGGTGATGATGTCGGGCTTCAGCTCGCGCGCCTTTTCCACCGCCTCCAGACCGTTTTGGGCCTCCCCCGCGATGATGAGCTCTTTGTCCGTGGACAGGAGGGCGCTGATGAGCTCCCGCGCCAGGCTGCTGTCGTCGGCGATAAGCACCCGAATTCCCATGATAATTCCCCTCCGTTCAGGGAAACAGAGTTATTGGATCCTGAATTTCACCACCTGCTCCTTCAGCCCGTCGGAGAAATCGGTCAGCTTCTGGGTCACCGCGCTGATCTGGCGGATGGCCTCCGAGGTCTGGCCGGCGCCCTCCGTGATCTCCCGAAGGGCGCTGACCACCTGGGCGCTCGCCGTTTTCTGCTGCTGGGTGGAAAGCGAGATCTGCGTGGCCGCCTCCCGGGTTTCCTGGGTGGCATCGACGATGTCCACCAGGCTGGTGGCGGTCATGGTCGTCTGGCTCATGCCGTCCTGGATGCCTCGGGAGCCCTTTTCCGAGGCCATGACCAGCCGGTTGATCGCATCCTGGATCTCGTTGACCCGGGCTTCGATCTCCCCGGTCGATTCCATGACGCTGTCCGCGAGCCGCCGGATCTCCACCGCCACCACCCCGAACCGCTTGCCCGCTTCCCCGGCGCTCGAGGCCTCCAGGGCAGCGTTGAAGGCGATCAGCTTGGTCTGGTCGGCAATCGTGTTGATGATCTCCATCACC
>JAJYKH010000114.1 GCA_021788685.1 Deltaproteobacteria bacterium
GATGAAAGCCTAACCCCAAAAGAACGGCTTGACAGTTGTGGCTCATAGAAGGTTGGAGGAGCGCTTCGCTTGAGGTTGGAGGCAGAACCTTTCGCCTTTGCCTCCGACCTCAAACCTCCAACCTCCAACGCCTTTATTCTCTCGCCTTTGCCTCCAACCTCTAACCTCCAACCTCCAACGCCTCAAAAAATCACCACGATATACGCCAGCAGCAGGCCCCAGATCAGCAGCGAAATCCCCAAAAATCTCCGGAACGGGACCAGCCCTTCGAAATCCTCCAGGCAGAAGCGCCAGAGGATGTAGGTACCGGCCACGGCCCCGTTGAGCATGAAGAAGGCGGAGAGGACCTGGACCGGGAAGGCCGGGATGGCAAAGGCCAGCCGCTCCAGGGCGTGGGTCCCGAGCTCGCGGCCCAGGGTGGGCAGGAAATCCCCCACCCCGGTGGCGAAGTACTCCATGCGGTAGACCAGCTCGCCGGTAAAGGCCATGGGCACGAAAATGGGCACCATGGGCGAGAAGCGGCCGAAGGAGGGGTCCTCGGTGATGCCGAACAGCCGGGAGCCGGCGCGGATGGCCCCCACGATCAGGAGAAAGCCCAGGACCAGCAGCAGGCTGAAGGCCGCGGCGTGCCACCCGCCCAACAGGGCGATCACCTGCTGATAGACGGGTTTTTCCCGAAGGAAGCGGGCGAGCTGGGAGCCGATCAGGAAAGGCATGATGTAGGCGCAGGTGATGTAGCGCCCCTTGTTCCGGATGAGCTCCGAATAGGGATTGCGGAGGAGGAGCTGGGGCGAGTCGCGATCGCAGAGCGGCAGGCAGTGGCCGCACACCAGGCAGTGGAGGTTGTGCCGGACGTT
This sequence comes from Deltaproteobacteria bacterium, assembly GCA_021788685.1. Classification (GTDB taxonomy): domain Bacteria; phylum Desulfobacterota; class Desulfobulbia; order Desulfobulbales; family UBA5123; genus JAJYKH01. Next base: position 858 of record JAJYKH010000114.1, read on the forward strand.
GTAGGCGCCCAGGTAGACCGGGCAGCCCCGCTTGTCCTCCTTCCCCTTCTGGCAGGCAAAAGTCTTGCAGCCCCGGCACTTGTCGTAGTTGGGCCGGAACTCGGTGATGGCAAGGGTGGCCGCCGCCCCGGAGATGCGGCCCAAGGGGCAGAGGTGCCGGCACCAGGCCTGGCCGGGGTAGAGCATGGCGAGAAAGGCCGCGCCCATGATGATGGAGAGCACCATCAGGGAGGTCCGGGAGGGCGACTGGTAGAGGCCGGCCACGATCTCGGTCCAGATGATGAGGGCCAGCAGGAAGACCGAGATGTAGACGCCGTGCTTCTTCAGGAACGGCGGCACGCTCCGGCCGAGGCTCAGCCCCTTGCGCTGGAGGAAGACGCCCAGGCCCGGAAACGGGCAGATGCCGCACCACATCCGCCCCACGAAGAACCAGCTGAGGACGATGAAGGGCCACAGCAGCCCCCAGGTGAGGAACCCCGCCACATTGGCCCGGGGGTCCTGCGGCCCGAACAAGCCGGAGATGATCACCAGCACGAACAGGATGTCGCCGCCGGTCCGCAGCACGGCGTAATGGTGACGGGCGGCCAGGAACCGGCGCAGGCCGGGGAAGATCCGGAACAGGTCGAGCCGTTCCGCTTCTTCGGTGGAGATGAGGCTTTTGAGGCCCTTGGTCCACCAGGTCAACTAGCCTACCTCCTCCAGCGTCACGGGGACCTCCAGGGTCCGCCCGTTGCGCTGGACGGTCAGGCGCACCGTCTCTCCCACCCGGTGGCGGTCCAGCTCGTCCCGGAACTCGTTGTAGCTCCTGACCGGTTTGCCGTTGATCGCGGTGATGATGTCCCCCAGCACGATCTGGCCGCCGAAATTGCTGATCCCCTGCAGCCCCGCCTTGGCGGCACTGGTGCCGGGATCGACCTTGACGATCAGGATGCCCTCGACCCCCAGCCGCGCGGCGATGCTGTCATCGGCCACGGCCACCCCCAGTCCGGGCTGGATGATCCGGCCGTATCGGATCAGCTCAGGCACCGCCCGGTTGATCTCGTCCACCGGGACCGCGAAGCCGATGCCGGCGCTCGCCCCGGACGGGCTGTAAATCGCGGTGTTCATGCCGATGAGCCGCCCGGCGCTGTCGAGCAGCGGCCCGCCCGAGTTGCCGGGGTTGATGGCGGCGTCGGTCTGGATCACCCCATGGATGGCCCGGCCGGTGACCGACTGGATCTCCCGCCCCAGGGCGCTCACGATGCCGCTGGTGATAGTCTGGTCGAGACCGAACGGGTTGCCGATGGCATATACCTTCTGCCCCACGAGAAGGTTTTCCGACTGCCCGACCATGATGGGGTGCAGCCGCTCGGGCGGGGCGCCGATCTGCAGCACCGCCAGGTCCTTGTCCGGGGCGACCCCGACTATCTTGGCCTTCCAGGTGGAGTGGTCGGCCAGGGTGACCGTCACCTGGCTCGCGTTGTCGATGACGTGGTAGTTGGTGACGATCCGGCCCTGCCGGTCCCAGATGTACCCGGAGCCGGTCCCCTGGGGGATCTCGTAGACGTTGAGGGAAAAGAGGTCCCGCCGCAGCTCCACATTGGTGATGTAGACCACCGACGGCGACACCCGCTGGAACAGCTCGATCACGCTCTTTTCGTCGGCCGCCAGGTCGCCGCGGGCCACCACCGGCCGGGGCGCCGCCTCGGCATCGCGTCCCTGCCTGGGATGGTCGAGATGCCACCAGAACCCGAGAACCAGGAGAGCCAGGATGATGATGAACGGCGGGAGCGACCACCGGGAGCGGAGGGCTGAAGAGGAATTGGCCATAGCAGTCTCGAGCCGGAAAAAGCGTGACGGCGAATAACAGGTTGAAATGCCCAAGGTGCCATCAATGTTGATCTGCCTGCAAGCTGCAATATATAGCGTTGTTTTGCAGAGTCCGTCAACCTCTTTGGCCCTTCCTCCACGCCAGAAGATGACCTGCCCTGGGACGGGAATGGACAAAAAAAACGGGAATGCCCGCATGCGGCATTCCCGTTCGGAACGGTTTCCGGCCGGACCGGCCGGAGCCGCTCACGCTCAGGAGAATCCCGAGCGGGATGAGCAGCCGGAGAGCGCCCCCGCGGGGATCTTGCTGCCCGAGGAGGAGGACGACAGGCGGTAGCTGGCGGCGGAGATCGTCTTTTTCACCTCCTTGCTGCCGCATTGCTTGCAAGCCACTTCCTCCGGGCTGGTGGAGCTCACCAGCGTCTCGAACAAGGTGTTGCACTTCTGGCAACGGAATTCATAGATCGGCATCGTGTTCCTCCTGAATTGCGAATGGTTTCCTCCGGACCGGGACCTCGCCTGGCCGCTGACCCGGCCGAAGTGAAAGCATTTAATGAAAAGCTAAACTACTACCAATGTATGATCTCCCGGGCTTGTTGTCCAGGGAAAAACCTGAATTCGTGACGACGGCTTGAGCTCGTTGGACCGATCTCATTGAATCGATGCCTCATAGCACTGCGGCCGAGCCATGGCTTCACCCGTCGCCCTTCGGGGCGTTCGTCCGCACGCCATCTCCTTTGTCGGCAACCGTTCGATAGAGCTCACTCTAATCGAACGGTCCCTTCGCGGATCTGGCGCACGGACGAACGCTCACGGATTCAGGCAAAGGGCGCGCCGGCCCGGTTGGCACGTGACGCCGCCTCCCGCCGGCTCAACCCTGGGTGGCCGGCTCCTGGCTGATGTGGATGTTCTTCAGAGTCTCGGGAGAAAACTTCTTCCGAATCTTCCGGATGGCGGATTGGATGCTGTGGGCCGGGTAGTCCTCGTGGACGGTGACCGCTTGGTCCTTGTAGGCGGTGGCCACGAATTTCTTGTCCCGGAAGGTGAAGCGGTGCGACCAGTTGACTTCGATGGTCTCCGCGCCCTCCTCCATTTCCACCTCGATCTTCTCTCCGCCCGAGGCGACCATCACCCCGTCCATGTCGGTGAGCTCGAGGAGCCAGGCATCGCCCGCCCCGGTGGCAAAGAGCACGAACACCCCCAGGTGGACCACCCTGGCTTCCTTTTTCGCGGCCGCCTCCTGGATCTTGGCCACTTCCGCGCGCAGGGACACCTGGGGCGCGGCCACCGCGCTCTCCTGCTGCTTGCCGTAACAGCATTTCTTGAACTTCTTGCCGCTGCCGCAGGGGCAGGGATCGTTTCTGCCGATTTTCGCCATATGCACCAGACCGGTTATTGATGTAAAGGTTGCCGGGCCCTTCCCGGCGTTTGCTTTCCAGTGCCCACCTCAGAAACGAGGATTTCGTTCGAGTGCAAGGCGCGAGGGAGCCTGGGAAGCGGAGCGTTCCTGTACGTGAGCATTTCCAGGCGACTGAGCAACGCAGCAATCGGGCGAAAAGACCGTTTCCGGATGGACATCTCTAATTACCCGGCGCCACCCGGTTTGTAAAGCCTTGCGAGCGGGACGAGCCGGAATTCTGCCGGCCGGGTGGCCCCAGGCCCGCCTTCAGCTTCGCCGGAACCTGCCTCGGTGTCAAGAGGCCCCTCAGGGTGAGGCCTTCACCAGTTTGTCCTGGCTGCAGCGGAAGGTAGGGTCGCCGCGCGCACCATGCAAGCCTTTTCGGTGCGCACGGCCCTCCCTACAGATTTATCGCTCGATGCCAAGAGGCGCCTCACGGCGATGCTTTCACCACTTTGTCCTGGCTGCAGTAGTAGTTGACCAGCTCCCCGAACAGGTCGTCCCGGCCGGTGTAGATGCCGTTGCTGCTGTTGAGGATCTGCTGGAGCGCCTCCTCGTACCCATCGACCCCCGAGATGTAGTCGCTCACGTTCCGGCCGCCGCACTGGCCTTGCAGGAGGCGATCCATGTACCGGTTGACGTTGGCGAGGTAGAGGCGGTTGTTCCGGAAGCGGGGGTTTTCGCTTCCGGCCCGCTCGAAGTTCCGGTTCATCATCCGCCGGAGCTCCTCGCCAAACATGTAGTCGTAAATGCGGCCGGCGATGAGGGTCGGCCCCTGCCCCGAGGTCCCCACTTCCATCCGGCCGCCGCTGTTGGTGGTCACCGCCACGATCATGGTCGTGGTGTGGTCGGGATGGGCCGCCCGGTCCCGATAGGGGTTGAAGTGGCTCACGAAGAGGGACGAGCGCCCTTCCGGGGCGGTGCCGGTCTTCCCCGAGACCAGGTTCAGGCCGTACCGGAACTGGGTGCGGAGGTTGGATGGCGTCCCGCGGTTGCAGACCTCGTAAAGGGCGTTCAGCTCCGTTTCCCGCTCCGCCTTGGCGTCAAAGAGCAGGACGGGCGGCTTTTCCGCGTCGGTGCGGTGGTCGTAGATCACCTGGCCGTTGACCAGGATGCGCCTCACGAAGGCGGGCTCCCGGTAGTAGCCGTCCAGGAAGGCATTGTAGATCCCCAGCCACTGCTGCACCGGCACGTCGCTCGCCCCGATGCCGAACGGCCAGAATTTGGCATCCTCCCGGTTGTAATCGAGGCCGATCTCATCGAAGCCGTTGAGCATGGCATCGCGCAGGACCCGGTTGGTGTAAAGCCGGGCGAAGATGGTGTTGATCGAGATCACCTGCGCCTCCAGCAGAGAGTACTTCTTCCCCATGGGATGGCTCGCGTCGTAGCCGTACCAGTTGCGGGGCAGCCAGATGTCCCGGCCGGCGCTCTCCACGTACTTGTACTCGAGGGGAGTATCCGCGTAGGTGCTGTCCATGGTGGCATTGGCGGCAACCATGTCGTAATAGGCGATCACCGGCTTGATGGAGGAGCAGGGGGCGATCCGCGCCTGCTTGTTCATGAGGTCGATGACCACCTTGCCGTTCCCGCCCGCCTCGGTCTGCCCGTTCTGCCAGAATTCCTTGCCCCCCACGTAGGCGACGATCTCACCGTGCTGGTTTATCATCGCCACGCCCACGTTGATCCGGCGGTTGAGCTCCGCCAGGAAGCCGGCATAGTCCTGGTAGGGGGGCACCCGCCCCTGCCGGCGGTAGCTCTCCAGTTCCTGCTGGTAGGTGCCCTGGTTCCGCACCTGGAGGACGTGCTGGTACTGCTCGCTGTGGAGGAATTCGGCAATGATCGCCTTGATCTTTTCCACCAGGTCGAGATTCACGTCGGTCTCGATGACCACCTCGCCCGGCTCGTCCAGGAGCAGCTCGGTCCCGGAGACCTGCCGGCCGTTGATCGAATAGGAGCGGGCGCACACCTCCCGGATCACGTTCCAGGAGGTCCACTCCTCCTTGCCGTAGAGCGGGGAGCTGAATTCCCGGAACCCGATGCGGCGGACCGATTCCGCATCGGTCAGCAGCCAGCGCCGGTGCTCCTCCTCGCTGATCTCCCCCCGCGACCGGAGATAGTCGAGGGCGGTGTTCACCTTGGCCATGGCCTGTTCGGCGTAAACGCGCAGATCCCCCAGCTGGTCGAGCTCCTTGCCCCGCACCATCTCGTAGAAGGCGAGCTCCCGTTTGTGGTTGGGAATGAAGGAGCCGATTGCCACCAGCTGCTGCACGGTGAGCTCGGAGAGATCCTTTTTGAAGTAGTTGCGGGCGGCCGCGGGAAAGCCGTAGATGTTGGCCCCCACTGGCACGGTGTTGATGTAGAAGTCGAGGTTCTGCTCCTTGCCGAACTTGGAGACCATCATGTAGGAGAGGATGATTTCCTCCAGCTTGTGGCCGATGTTCCGCTCGGTGTTGCCCACGATCTTCTTCGCGTTCTGCATGACGATGGTGCTCGCCCCGCGGGTGCGGCCCAAGAGGGTGTCCTTGACCGCCCCCAGCAGGTTGGGCCAGCTCACCCCCGCATGGATGAAGAAGGCGTTCACGTACCAGGGGTTCCGCGGGTGGGGCAGGAAGTAATGGTCCTCGCAGGCGAGAAGGGCCATCCTGACCTTGGCCGGGATCTGCTCGGTCACTTTCCGCTTGCCGTACGACTTGATGATCGCCCCGTGGGCGTCCTGGATCTTCGCGGAATGGGCGTAGCTCTCGAGACTCTCGGGCAGCCGGCTGATAGGGGCGGTGTCGTAAAGGGAGCGGGCCACCGCCAGCTCGACGATGTGCTGGGTGGGCCCGGGGATGTAATTGATCACCAGGAGCACGGTCCCCACCGCCAGGGACCAACGCCCGACTTTCGGCAGCCAGTAGCGGAGCAGGAACAGGGTGCGGTGGAAGGGATTGTCCCAGAAGAACGTCTTCCGGGGATTGTCCTGGAGGTTGGCCAGATATCTCTGGTAGCTCTCCTCCAGGTGCTGGCTCCTCTTCAGCTTCTTGAGGATCTTCTTGTCGTCGAGCTTGTCCAGGTCATGCTCGGAGAAGGTATGCTTGAACGCCTTGTATTTGATCGCCTGCTGGCGGGGGTCGAGGGGCCGCCCGGCCCCGCCGGCGCTCCGGGGGGCCTGCTTCTTGCCGTCGGCAGGAGCGGGCTTGGCAGGAGACGGTTTTTCGTTCATGTCGTTTGGACGTAACCGATCACAGGTAACAGCCCCCCGAGATCGATCATTCCTGGGTTTTGTAAGCGGTCGCAGGGTGCCCCAAATCCGCGGAAGAGGCCTGCGAGCTGGACTGGTGCTCCGCGAGCAGGCCGATGGCAATGGAGATGGGGTGCCATGTGACCGCTTACGTTTGGACACATAATCTCAGGGCCACGGAAACAATGTACCTTTCGGACGGACCAATCTCAACCCAATCGTCCCTCGCATAAATAGTTGAAGGAAAAGTTCATTCGGGCCGATATTCCGGGAGGGCGCCGGCTACCTTCATTATCGGCCGGCTCCCCCGCGCGCTTGAGCGCGAAAAGAGACGGATATCGCGGCGGAAGAAAGGCCGCGGTCACGCCACCGGAGGCTGTGATTGCTTACGAAAATGAGCAGGAGCCGTCTCGGCGCTCCGATGCCCCTGTGATCGGTTACGCCATGAGCGCTCCACCGACCATGACCTTCCACTGCGGCCAATGCGGCTTTTCCCGGGCGGTTGCCGCCCGGCACGCCGGCAAGACCGTGCCCTGCCCCCAGTGCGGCACCAAGGTCACGGTCGGCCCGGCAGCCGCCC
>JAJYKH010000115.1 GCA_021788685.1 Deltaproteobacteria bacterium
TATCGGGCAGCAAGGGGATCTGTTCTTTGATGCCTACCGGGTCGATCTCTTCTCCCAACTCTTCAAGGTCCTCCTCACCATCGGCCTCTGCGTGGTGATCCTCATCGGCGGCGAGCTGAAGGACATCCGGCATGAAGTGCGTGCCGAGTACTACCTGTTCATGCTGATCTCCACCCTGGGGCTGGTGATGCTCGTCTCGTGCGTGGAGCTGCTCACCATTTTTATCGCCCTTGAGCTCTCCTCCTATTCCCTCTACCTTCTGGTGCCTATGCGGGGCGAGCGGGCGGGATTGCGGGCCCAGATGGAATCGGCTGCCAAGTACATACTCTTCGGGGTGGTGGCCACCGGCGTCATGCTGTTCGGCATGAGCTACCTCTTCGGCCTCACCGGCACAACCTACCTGTCCGAGCTCATGCCGCGGCTGCTGCCCCTTGCTACCGAACCCGCCGCCCTGGTTGGCATTGCCATGGTCATGGGAGGCTTTTTCTTCAAGCTGGGCGTCTTCCCCTTCCACTTCTGGATTCCTGATGTCTACCAGGGAGCGGCCAACGAAACCACCGCCTATATCGCCGCCATGCCGAAGCTGGGGGCCGTGGCCTTGCTCATCCGGATCGTCAGTCTGGTCACTCCCCAGGGGGAGGCGGTCACCACCATGCTGATGATCTTCGCCATCGGCTCCATGTTCTACGGCAACCTGGTGGCCCTCGTCCAGAAGGACATCAAGCGGATGCTCGGCTTCTCCGGCATTGCCCATGCCGGCTACGTGCTCCTCGGCCTGATCACCCTGAAGGATGGCGGCTTTGCCACTTCGGTCTATTACATCACCGGCTACGTTCTCATGACCCTGGCCTGCTTCCTGGTCATCTGCAAGGTCTCCCGGGACGGCGAGAACGTGGCCATCGAGGATTTGAGCGGCCTCCACAAACGGGCGCCGCTCCTTGCCCTGATTCTGGCGGTAGGCATGTTTGCCCTGGCCGGCATTCCGCCTTTCGTCGGCTTCATGGGCAAGTTCATGCTGCTGGCCGGCGCCCTGCGGCAAGGCTACACCCTCCTGGTCATCCTGACCGCCATCAACACCGCCATCTCCATCTACTACTACCTGTCGGTGGTCCGGGTTACGTACACCAACGATCCGGGCGATCGGCCCCTGGTGCCGGTGGATGCCGGCACAGGCGTGGTGGGTCTGGCCCTGGTCGCCGCCATTATCGGCATGGGGGTTGCCCCCTCCGGTTTCGTCGAGTTCGCCTTCCAGGCGATGCGCACCCTCTTCTAACCGACACCTGCCGCCTCCGTTTTTCGGTCTGCCCGCATGCATTGCGGGCAGACCTTTTTTGCGTTTCCGTTAGCCTCCCGTGACCGTCGGCGGGCTCCTGTGCCGCCTCTCTTCTTGACAACGATGGCAATCTTGTTTATTTTCATAATCGAACCAGAGCGGACATAGCTCAGCTGGTAGAGTACAAGCTTCCCAAGCTTGGTGTCGCGGGTTCGAACCCCGTTGTCCGCTCCAATTCAGCGAACGACATCGCATTTGCGATGTTTTTTGTTTTGTAAGGGCCGCCCCGGCTTGCCGGTGCGGCCGGGCATCTGCTCGCGGGTGCCCGCCATCGTTTCAATCCTGCAATTGTGGCAGGGTTTGGAAAGTGGGCCTTTTGCCCGCTTTTTTTATTGGCGCCCAGGCTGAAGGCGCCCGGGTCTCACCGTAAAAGAACGGAAGTTCGAGCGCTTGTAAGGTCAAGCGGGGCAAATCATCTTGATATCGAAGCGTGAGCCGCTGCCGGCATGACCGAAAACGCCGCTGAAAACATCACCGACATCATCGTCAAGCTGGCGGAGCCGGTCCTTGCCGACCTGGGGCTGGAGCTGGTGGAGGTTCAGTTCCGGCGGGAAAAGGTCGGCTGGGTGCTGCGGGTGATCATTTACCGGCCTGCCGGGGTGACCGTGGACGATTGTGCCAAGGTGAGCCGGGAGATCGGCATGCTCCTCGATGTGGAGGACCTTATCGATCAGCCCTACCATCTGGAAGTCACCTCCCCCGGCCTCGACCGGCCCTTGAAAACGGCCAGGGACTTCGCCCGGCATCGGGGGCAGAAGGTGAAGGTGGTGACCAAAGCCCCGGTCGCGGACGAGCAGGTGATCATCGGCCTCATTGCCAAGGTCGACGAAGCGGCCGTCACCGTGGCGGTCGAAGGGAAACAGATCGCGGTTCCATATGAGCGGATCGCCAAGGCCAAGCTGGTGATCGAGTTTTGATGGCGCCGCAAAAAGTCCGATCTACTGCGTTGCGGCGGGTCACGAAATGCTCGACGTACCTGATGTACGTCTCCGCTTTCGCGACGCCACCGGTATATCGAGCTTTTGTGCTTAGCCATCTTTGCTTGGATTATGGTTTTTTGCGCGATCATCAGTTTTAAGACCGCCAGACCGGGCGGCCGCACCAAAGACGGGGAACGAGAATGCTGTCAGAGCTCAAGAGAATTATCGATCAGATCAGCCGGGACAAGGGAATCAACCGGGAGTTGCTGATTGAGGCGCTGGAAGACGCCGTTGCCTCGGCTGCCCGGAAGAAATTCGGCCAGCGTCGTGAAATCGAGGTCCGGTACAACGACGACATGGGCGAAATCGAGGTGTTCCAGTTCCGGAACGTCGTCGAGACGGTCGAAGACGAGCAGACCGAAATCTCCCTGGCCGAGGCCCGAAAGCTCGATCCCGAAGTCGAGATCGACGACGAGATCGGCTCCAAGATGGAGAACATCTCCGAGCTGGGGCGGATCGCCGCCCAGTCCGCCAAGCAGGTGATCATCCAGAAGATGAAGGATGCCGAGGCGGACGTTATCTACGAGATGTACAAAGACCGCAAGGGCGAGGTGATCAACGGCATCATCCAGCGGTTCGAGCGTGGCAACATCATCGTCAACCTGGGCCGCACCGACGCCATCCTGCCGGCAAGCGAGCAGATGCCGCGCCGCTCCTACCGCCAGGGCGACCGGATTCGCGCCTTGCTGCTCGACGTCCGCAGTGGCAGCCGCGAGTCGCAGCTGGTGCTGAGCCGCACCAACAACCAGTTTCTGATTAAGCTCTTCACCATGGAGGTGCCGGAGATTCAGGAAGGGGTGGTGCGGATCATCAACGCGGTGCGGGAGCCCGGGTTCAGGGCCAAGATCGCGGTCACCTCCACCGAGTCGGATGTCGATCCGGTCGGCGCCTGCGTCGGCATGAAAGGCTCCCGCGTTCAGAACGTGGTCCAGGAGCTGCAGGGCGAAAAGATCGATATCGTTCCCTGGAGCCCCGATCCGGCCAAATATGTCTCCAACGCCCTCGCCCCGGCGCAGGTTTCCCTGGTGGCGGTGGACGAGGAAAACAAGACCCTCCAGGTGATCGTGCCCGACGATCAGCTCTCGCTCGCCATCGGCCGCCAGGGACAGAACGTGCGGCTGGCCTCCCGGCTGCTGAGCTGGCGCATCGACGTCTTCAGCGAAACGAAATATGCCAAGCTCATGGAAGAAGGTTATAATTCCCTGACCCAGGTGGAAGGGGTGGACGAGCGGCTGGCCGATGCGCTGTACGAAAGCGGCATCACCTCGGCCGAAGAGCTTGCCGGCGCGGCCCAGGAGGAGCTGACGGCCATCGAGGGCATTTCCGAGGAGTCGGCGGCGGAGCTCGAGGCCGCGGCCCAGAAGTACGTGGCGGACAAACAGGCCGAGCAGGAAGCGGCCGATGCGGAAGCCGGCGGGAACACGGCCGCGGGAGCGGCCACCGGCGAAGAGACGGGCGGGGAATAGGTGCGAGGAGCAGGCGCGGCGGTCGCCCCGGGCGCCTCAAGAAGATCTTTGCTGGAGTGCTCATGGCACGAGACCCCAAGGGGGTCGGAGTGTGAAGACGTTCCGGGAGTTGAGAATGGGTAAAGTCAGAGTATACGAATTGGCCAAAGACCTGGGATTGGATAGCAAAACCCTGACCGCAAGGCTCATCGAGATGGGCTATCCCGTCAAAGCACACAATTCGACTCTGGATGAGGAGGCGGTGGCGGAAATCCGCCGGAAGCTGAGCGGTGAAGAGCCCGCCGTACCCGCCCCCGAGGTGGTCACCGAGGATCTCTCCGAAGATCGGACGGTGGAGGAAAAACGCATTCAGCGCAAGGGGACGACCATTATCCGCCGGCGGACCAAAGCGGTGCCCATTGCGGAAGCCCCCTCGCACGGAGCCCCCCCGGTCCCGGCCGAGGAGCCCATTGCCGAGGCGGCCGCCCCGGAAGAGCCGGCCCCCGCGCCTTTGGTCGAGGAGAAGGCGGCGGAGCCGGTGCCGGCTCCCGGGCCTGAGCCCGAGCCGGTGATGGAAGTCCCGGCGGTCGAGGGGCCGGTTGCCGCGGAGCCCGAACGGGAAGAGGCGGCGGCTGGGGAGAACGAGGAGCCGCAGGCGGTCCCCCTTGCCGCGGAAGCCCCCCGGCCGGAGGCGGCGCCTGCCGCAGCCGCGCCCGCCCCGGGACCCGTCCGCAAGGGATTGGCCCGGGTGATTAAAAGGGCCGCCATTGCCCTTCCGGTCGAAAAGGAAGAGCGGCCCCGGCCCAAGAAGCCCATCGAGAAACCGAGGAAACGGCCTGAGACGGAGGCCCGGCCGGCCCCCGGCCCGGCTCCGGCCGCGGCCGAGGAGCAGCCCAAGGGCAAGAAGGGCAAGCGCTTCGTGCAGTTCCAGCCGGAAGCCGGGCCCAAGGAGCGGGCCCGCAAAGCCACGGGCAAGCGCCAGGGCGGAATCGAGCTCGACGTGGAGGATATCCAGGAGCTGGGCGGCCGCCTCCCCATTTCGGGATTGAGAGTGGGCGGCCGCGGCCGTCGCCTGGTCAAGAAGAAGAAGCTGGAGGTAGCCGAGGCGGCCGAGACCAAGGCGATCAAGAAACGGATCAAGGTGCTCGAAAGCATCTCCGTCGGCGACATGGCTCACCGGATGGGGGTCAAGGCCGGCGAGGTCATTGCCAAGCTGATGGGGCTCGGCATCATGGCCACGGTGAACCAGACCCTGGACGCGGAAACCGCAGCCGTCATCGCCACCGACTTCGGCTACGAGGTGGAGCAGGGGGTCACCGAGGAGCAGGCCGTCCTCAACCTGGAAGAGCAGGAGGTCGGCGGCCAGGCGAAGCCCCGGCCGCCGGTGGTCACCGTCATGGGCCATGTCGACCACGGCAAGACCTCGATCCTCGATGCCATCCGCAAAACGGACGTGGCGGCCGGGGAAGCCGGGGGCATCACCCAGCACATCGGGGCCCATTACGTGCGCTCGGCCAAGGGCGATGTGGTCTTCCTCGACACTCCGGGGCACGCCGCCTTCACCGAGATGCGCGCTCGGGGCGCCAAGGTCACCGACGTGGTGGTGCTGGTGGTGGCCGCCGACGACGGGGTGATGGACCAGACCCGGGAGGCGATCAGCCACGCCCGGGCAGCCCAGGTGCCCATCGTGGTGGCGGTGAACAAAATCGACAAGCCGGACGCCGACTCCATGCGGGTCATGCGGGAGCTTTCGGAGCTGGGCCTCATGCCCGAGCAATGGGGCGGGGACGTCATTTTCTGCGAGACTTCGGCCAAGAAGAACATCGGCATCGACGAGCTGCTTGAGCAGATCCTCCTCCAGGCCGAGATCCTCGAGCTGCAGGCCGACCCCGACCGGCGCGCCCGCGGCTGGGTGGTGGAGGCCCAGATGCACAAGGGGCGGGGTCCGCTCGCCACCGTTCTCGTCCAGCAGGGAACTCTCCGGGTGGGCGATGTGGTGGTGGCCGGGCTTTACAGCGGCAAGGTCCGCTCGCTCAACGACGACAAGGGCAAACAGGTCAAGGAGGCCGGGCCGGCGATGCCGGTGGAGGTCCAGGGATTGAGCGGCGTCCCCCAGGCGGGCGACGAGTTCATCGTGGTTCCCGACGAGAAGATGGCCAAAAGCCTCAGCAGCCAGCGGCAGCTCAAGGCCCGGGAGGCGGAGCTGGCCACCACCAGCAAGATCTCGCTCGAGAACCTCTTCGAGAAGCTGCAGGAGGCGGAAACCAAGGAGCTGCGGGTGGTCCTGCGGGCCGATGTCCAGGGAACCCTGGAGGCCTTCAGCGAGGCGCTCCAGAATCTTAGCACCGAGCAGGTCCGGGTCCGGGTGCTCCACCAGGGCACCGGCACCATCATCGAGTCGGACGTGCTCCTGGCCGCCGCTTCGGACGCCCTGATCATCGGCTTCAACGTCCGCCCCTCCAGCAAGGTGCAGGAGCTGGCCAAGAAGGAAGGGGTGGACATCCGGGCCTACGACGTCATCTACCACGCCCTGGACGACATCAGGGCCGCCATGACCGGCATGCTGGCTCCCACCTACGAGGAAGAGGTGATCGGCAGCGTCGAGGTGCGGGAAACTTTCCAGGTGCCCAAGGTAGGCACCATCGCGGGCTGCTACGTCACCACCGGCAAGGTGGAGCGCAACGCCCGGGTGCGGCTGCTGCGGGACGGCGTGGTGGTCTACACCGGCAAGCTCGCCTCCCTCAAGCGGTTCAAGGACGATGTCCGGGAAGTGCAGACCGGCTACGAATGCGGCCTCGGGATCGAGAATTACAACGACGTCAAGGTGGGCGACCAGCTCGAAGTGTATGTGATGAAAGAGGTCGCGGGGGTTCTGTAAGTGAATGCAGAATGAAGAGTGCAGAGCGAAGAATGATCTTCCAATCTGCATCTGCATTGGAGATTTTCCCCGGCACTTTCAGCTTACCGAAAAAGACAGAAGAACAGTGGCCAAGAAATCGAAAGCCATCGCCCAGGAGCTTGGCCTCGGGCGCCCCAAGCGGCGGCCCATCCGGGTGGCCCAGGCCATCCAGGAGGAGCTGGCCACCCTGTTTCTCCGGGGGATCAAAGACCCCCGGGTGGCGGTGATCACCATCACGAAAGTGGAGGTCTCTCCCGATCTCCGGCAGGCGGTGATCTTCTACGATACCGCCCGGGAAGAAGCCTCCGAGGCGGCCGCCGGCCTGAGCAGCGCCAAGGGGTTCATCCGCAGCCATCTGGCCGGGGCGCTCAACCTGCGCCTTACCCCGGAGCTGGTGTTCAAGCGGGACGTGGGCGCCCTCAACCAGGCGCGGATCGAAGAGCTGCTGCGGGAAGATGAGGAGCGGGATGAGCCGGCCGCCGAGTGAGCTGGTCGAGACCATTGGCCGGGCCGGACGGGTCCTGGTCGCCACCCACGTGTTTCCGGATGGCGACGCCCTGGGCTCGCTCCTCGCCCTGGCGGACAGCCTGGAGGCCATGGGCAAGACGGTGTACCGCTACAGCGAGGAGCCGGTCTCCCACCTCTACGATTTTCTGCCCGGGAGCGACCGGCTGCTGACCGCGGTCCCCGAGCCGGCCGCCTTCGACTGCGCGGTGGCCCTCGACTGCGGCGACCGCTACCGGCTGGGCCGGGAGATGGAGCGGCTCCTGGCCGTCCGTCCCTTTCTGGTGATCGACCACCACGCCGGCCACACCCCTTTCGGTGACCTGGCCTGGGTGGACCCGGAGCGGGCGGCCACCGGGGAGATGGTCTACGACCTGATCGAGGCCCTGGGGGGCGGTGTCTCGGCCGAGGCGGCCTATTGCCTCTATGCCGCCATCGTCTCCGACACCGGTTCCTTCAAGTATTCCGCCACCACCGCCGAAACCTTCCGGGTGGCCCGGGAGCTGGTCGAGCGGGGGGTGAAGCCATCGGAGGTGGCGGGCCGGCTGTACGACAACTACACGGTGGCCCGGCTGCATCTGCTCACCGCGGTGCTTGACACCCTGGAGCTCCATGCCGGCGGCCGCATCGCCCTGATCAAGGCCGATCGGGAGATGTTCGCC
>JAJYKH010000116.1 GCA_021788685.1 Deltaproteobacteria bacterium
CTGAGCACCTGCTGAACGTCGCGGAGCTGGCCCGGAGCTTTGCCGCCCTCTTCGGGGCCGAGCAGTGGGGGTATCGCGGGGGAATGCTGCACGATGCCGGCAAGGCGACGGCTGATTTCATCCGCCGGCTGGAAGGCAAGTCTGTGCAGGTGGACCATTCCTCATTTGGCGCGTGCCTTGCCCAGGAGCGCGCCGGCCGGCTTGGATTGCTTCTATCCTATGCCATTGCCGGGCACCACGGCGGCCTGCCCGATGGCGGCGAGCAGGAGACCGAGCTTCATTTCCGGTTGAAGAACGGGCGAGATCCGGCCGAGGTGCAGCTCCTGCCCGAAGTCGATTTCCGGGAAGAGCTCGTGCCACCTTTTCGACTCGATCCGGGAACCGCCGGCTTCAGCCTCGCGTTCTTCACTCGCATGGTCTTCTCCTGCCTCGTGGATGCCGATTTTCTCGACACGGAGGCCTTCTGCAATCCCGAAAAGGCGGGTTGCCGACCATCGCTCGCTTCGGAAGGGTGCTTTGCCGACCTGAAGTCGTCTCTGGATCGACACCTGGAGGCGAAAACGGCCCAGGCCCAGCAAACGCCCCTCAACCGCCTGCGCGGGGGCATCCTGGCCCAATGCCGGGAAAAGGCGCATCAGCCACCGGGGTTTTTCTCCCTCACGGTGCCCACCGGGGGCGGGAAAACCCTGTCGTCCCTGGCCTTCGCCCTGAATCACGTTGCGGCCCACGGCCTGCGCCGCGTCATCTATGCCATCCCGTTCACCTCGATCATCGAGCAGAACGCCCGGGTGTTCCGGGAGGCCCTGGGCCGCGAGCACGTGCTGGAGCACCACTGCAATTACCGGGAGAGCGGCGACCCGGAAGATCGCGCCTATGATCGCCGGCGCGGCTTGGCCGCGGAGAACTGGGACGCCCCGGTGGTAGTGACGACCAATGTCCAGTTTTTCGAGTCCCTGTTTAGCAACAAGCCGTCCCGCTGCCGGAAGCTGCACAACATTGCCGGGAAAAAGAAAAGAGAAAAGGGGGACGTTATTGACAAACATGCACTCCACTGATAGCCTCCCCACATCCCAACCAAGGAGAATTACAAGCTATGCCCCGCCAAGCCCGCCTGGACGCCCCCGGCACCCTGCATCATGTAATCGTCAGGGGAATAGAGAAACGCCGGATTATCAAAGACAATAAAGATCGAGAGGATTTTGTCCGGCGGATGGGCGAAATCGCCCTGGCCGGCAACACGTTCATCTATGCATGGGCCTTGATGACCAACCATGCCCATATCCTGCTGCGTAGCGGCCCTGACGGGCTGTCGAGCTACATGAGACGACTGCTCACCGGCTATGCTACCCGATACAACCGGCGCCACAATCGTCATGGGCATCTATTTCAAAACCGGTATAAATCCATCATCTGCGAGGAAGAACCCTATTTCCTTGAACTGGTCCGCTACATCCACCTCAATCCTCTGCGCGCCGGCTTGGTAAAGGACTTGTCGGGATTGGCCGGTTACCGATGGTCGGGCCATGGGGTCCTGATGGGCCAACATAGTAACGATTGGCAGGCCTGCCCGGATGTTCTGGAACGATTCGGCAAAACCGCGGCCAAGGCCCGCATCGCTTATGAGAAGTACGTCTCGGAGGGCATGGCTCAATTGTACCGGCCGGATCTGGTCGGTGGCGGGTTGGTCCGCTCACGCGGAGGCTGGTCCGAGGTCAAGGCGCTCCGGAAGCTGGGGATAACCGAAGCGTCAGATGACAGGATTCTGGGCAGCGGCGCCTTTGTCGAGCGGCTGCTACAGGAAGCGACCGGTCAGGTCCGCCGGCATTTTGCTGGCCCGGGCACTGGGAAGGAGATCGAGCAGACCGTCCTGGCGACCTGTGAACAAGCCGGGATCAGCATTGAGGAGCTGCGCTCCGGCAGCCGCAGGAAACCGGTTGCGGAGATCAGGCGGCAACTGGTGCGGAAGCTTGTACAGGGACATGGCGTCTCGCTGGCGGAATCCGCTCGCCAGACCGGGGTTTCCACCTCCGCCATCTCGCGGATTCTAGCCAGGCTGCAACCAGTAATGTCACATTAGTCAATTACGTCCCCCAAGCACCCAAGCACACTGCTCTTCCCCGTACGTGAGAGGCAGCAGCTCGGCATAGAGCGCCCTGCCCGCCAGAGATTCCGTAACGCTGCGCATGAGGAGCAGGTTGGCCGAGCCCGAGAGGATGAATTTTTTGGCTTGGCCCGCCCGGTCCACGGCGAGCTTGATCGCGTCGAAAATCTCCGGCAGCTTCTGGGCTTCGTCGATGATCAGCCGGTCCGTGCCGGCTCAGAGGGACTGCGGATCGAGCCGCGCCTGCTCCCGGACCGCATAATCATCAAAGGTGAGGTAGGTGAATTCCGGAAATTCCTGGTTGAGGAGCGTGCTTTTCCCCACTTGGCGGGCGCCGGTCAGGACGGTGACCGGAAATTGGCCATGATCCTGCGAAGTTTGGGAGTCAGCCGCCTCTTGATTGTATTTATTTCATGCGGTGAAATATTTTCTTTCACGATGAGAAATATTCCACGGGAGCCCGGGAAAGTCAACCTCTCCCGCGCGCCCCGGGGACGATGGCTGTGGGTGTCAAGAGACGGCGAGGGCCGGATCGGCGCAGAAGAGCTTGGGCGCCTTCACCAGCCGCTTGCCCCGGTTGGCGCTGCATGCCTCCGCCCATTGACGATGAAATAGGGGCGGCTTGATGCCTGGCGCGAGAGCCGATACTCCCGGCGCAACTTTGCAAGCCAGCGCCATTCCGCTAGAATCAAGAAAGCAGAAGATCATGAGGCCCCTTCTGCCTCGCAACAGGAGAACGCCTCCTGGAATCTTGGACAGGCCCGGGGATTCTTGCGAGAGGCGATCTGCTGCTCCACACCGGTGCCGAGGGGGCTGCGGGCAGGCTGAAGGCGGCACGGCACCTTGCCTGCGCGGCGGCCCTGGCGACTGCACCCTCTTCCCCACAAATGGCGGGGAAAAATGAAAATACCTCTTCGTTGTTTTTTGGGAGGGATCATGCCGGTTGTCCTGGGAGCGCTGGTTTTCATGTGCTCATTTCCCGGGATAACCGTTACGGCGGGGCCTCTGAACGAAAAACTCCGGACCCTGGAGGATGTTCCCCGGGAATATTGGTCCGTCCTGGCCAAGAAGCGCATTATTTTCGCTCATCAGTCCGTGGGGGACAACATCCTGGACGGCGTGAAAGACGTGATGAAGGACCATGATTTTATCCATTTGAATATTGTAGAAACACCAGATCTCGTTGTGCCCCGGCAGCCCGTCCTGGCTCACTGGCGGGCAGGGGTAAATGGAAAGCCGTTTTCCAAGCTCGCTGCTTTTGCGAATGCCCTTGAGCAAAAGAGCATTGCGGATGTCGATATCGCCCTGGTGAAACTCTGCTTTGTGGATATCACGCAAGACTCGGACGTCGATTCCATTTTTCAGGCGTATGCGGACACCATGGAACAGCTCAAGAAGAAGCATCCGCATATTGAATTCATCCATGTCACCGTTCCCCTGTGCTCGGTTCGGACCGGCCTGAAATGGGACCTGAAACAGCGCATCAGACGCGTGCTCGGCCGTTCGACGGTGATCGACGACAATGATCGACGCCAAAGGTACAATCAGCTTTTGCGTGGAAAATTTACAGACGCGGGCAGCTTCTTCGACCTTGCCCTGGTCGAATCGACCAACGGCCACGGCCGGAAGTGTTTTGCCGAAAGGTCCGGCGAGACGGTGCCGATTCTTTGTCCGGAGCACAGTGCCGACGGAGGGCATCTGAATGCCCTGGGAAGACGGCAAGCTGCCGAGCAGCTGCTCATCACCTTGGCCCAGGCGGCCTACCGGCAGGATCATCAGCTCCCGATTTCCGCCCCTCTTCCTCCGCGGTGACTCCTCGCGGCGCCTTGAGGCCGCGTTTGGGGCCGACCGGTCCGGGAACGCTTTTCCCCCCAACCCTCCTCTCTGATATACTACTGAAAGGGAATATAATCGCTTGGCGGCCAACCGGCGGAAGAGTCATCGGGAGCGCCCATTAGGAGGATGACAGCCTATGAAAAAAACCGACTTCAAAACGGGCGACAAAAAACCGGACATCGAAATCAACCGGCCGGCGGAGCGCAAGTTCTGGCAGCAACCCCAGTTCGGCTGGTTGACCTACATCCTGTTCATGGTGCTCTTCTATTATCTGTGGCAGGGCTATGCGCAGGTCAAACAGGAGGAAATTCCCTATAGCCGGTTCCTCTCCTATCTGAACAAAAACCAGGTGGCCAATGTGGTGGTCAGCACCAATTCCATCAGCGGGACGCTGTCGCTGAAGGATAAAAAAGGCCAGCCCATTTCCTTCATCACCCGGCCGCTCTGGAACAACGAGCTGGCCAATGCCCTGGAAAGTCACGGCGTGAAGTACAGTGTCCGGGAGCAAAGCAACTGGCTGGGGGATTTCCTGCTCAACTGGGTGCTCCCCTTCGGCTTGCTCTTTCTGGTATGGGGCTGGCTCTCCAGGCGGATGGGACAGGCCAGCAAGGGGTTTCTGAATATTGCCGGCAACCGTGTTCATATTCATGCGGAATCGTCGCTCAATGTCACCTTCGACGACGTGGCGGGCGCCGATGAAGCCAAGCAGGAATTGCAGGAAAGCATCATGTTTTTGAAGGACCCGTCCAAAATCCAGAGCCTGGGCGGCCGGATGCCCAAGGGCGTTCTGCTTGTCGGCCCGCCGGGCACCGGCAAGACCCTGCTGGCCCGGGCGGTGGCCGGCGAAGCCAAGGCCCCGTTTTTCTCGATCAGCGGCTCCGAATTTGTGGAAATGTTCGTCGGGGTGGGAGCGGCCCGGGTCCGGGAGCTTTTCGAGCAGGCGCGCCAGAAGGCCCCCTGCATCATCTTCATCGACGAGCTGGATGCCATTGGCGGCGCCCGCGGGGTCGGGCCGATGATGGGCGGCCATGACGAGCGGGAGCAGACGCTCAATCAGCTGCTCACCGAAATGGACGGCTTTGACCCTTCGGTGGGCGTGGTGGTGATGGCTGCCACCAATCGGCCGGAAATCCTGGACAAGGCCTTGCTGCGGGCCGGCCGCTTCGACCGGCAGATCATCGTGGATAAGCCCGATCTGGAGGCCCGGCTGGCCATTCTCAAGCTGCATACCAGAAAGATCAAGATGGCGGACGATGTCGATTTGCGGGTGGTGGCCCAGCGCACCCCCGGTTTTGTCGGCGCCGACCTGGAAAACATCGCCAATGAAGCGGCCATCGGCGCGGTCCGCCTCGGCCATTCCCTGATCACCATGCAGGATTTCGAGGCGGCCATCGACCGGGTGGTGGCCGGTCCGGAAAAGAAGCATCGGGTCCTGAACGCGGCGGAAAAGAAGCGGGTCGCCTTTCATGAATCCGGGCATACCCTGGTGGCCTTGAGCGTGCCGACCGGAGAACCGGTCCACAAGGTGTCCATCATTCCCCGTGGCGTGGCGGCCCTGGGGTATACGCTGCAGCTGCCGGTCGAGGAAAAATTCCTTTCGACCAAACAGGAGCTCCGGGACCAGATTGCCATTCTGCTGGGCGGGCGCGCGGCCGAAGAAATCATTTTCGGCGAGATCTCGAGCGGCGCCCAGAACGATCTGGAGCGGGCCACCGAAATTGCCCGGGGCATGGTCTGCCAGCTGGGGATGAGCGATAAGCTGGGGCCGCTGACCTACGGCCGGCAGCAGCGCCTTGCCTATTTGGGGTACCAGGGGCAGGAGGAGAAGAATTTCAGCGAGGAGACCGCCCGGCTCATCGATGGTGAGGTGCGCGCCCTGGTGGAGGAGGGGCATGAGCGGGCCGCCTCGATCCTGAAGGAAAACCGCGCCCGGCTCGAAGCGCTGGCCGGGCTTCTGCAGGAAAGGGAGGTCATCAGCGGCGCGGAGGCCAAGCGGGTGGCAAACCTCGAAGGCGCCCAGCCGTTGCCCCCGGAACCGTCCGCGGAAGGGAAAAAAGGAGATCCTGCGGCTTCAAATTGAGCGCGGCCCCGCATGACCTCCTTTCCGGTTCAGCCTGGCGGAGCCACCCCGGGTGCCACAGAAGGCCGCAAAGGGGAGCCCATTCGTGCTTCCCTGCAACCCCATACCCAACAGCCCCACGCTCCCTTGAGCAGGGCGGGAACAGGAAGAGCCCGGCATGACGGCTTTCCCCCCGGCCTCACATGTCCAGCCACCACCACGGCACGGCGATCACCTTCGAGTGGAGCCACTTGATCTCGCCGCCGGTGTGGACGAGCACCCCTCTCACCTTTTCCGGATGGTCGTCCAGGAACTGCAGGAGGCTCCGGATATCGAAGGGTGTTGGATTGGCGGTGTATTTCACTTCGGTTGCCAAAAGACGGCAGCCGTGCTCAATGACGGAATCGACTTCCCGGCCGGATGTCGTCCGCCAGCAGCGGAGCCCGGCCTAGGGGCTCCGCAAAGGGCGCGCAGGTGGAGGTACACCATGCACGCCAGGGGTAGACGGATGTGAATGTCCTTTGATCCCGTCAGAACCGATCAGTCAAATAGCCATCGACGAGGTCAGATAGTCGGACTGGGGCCTGCAGCAAAGAAGTTAATTGGAATCGGCGTTATCATTATTCAGATAATCGCTCAAAGTTGGTGTGGTTCCTGCCGCTTGTATTTGGTTGCCACTGAACGGTTCTTCCTGCTGGAGGATCGTGGCAAGGTCGGAGGGTGAGATGCCATTATTCAGAAAATCGCCCGGATTGGGGGTGCTCGCCACTATCTGCTGGTTTTGAATAGTGTTGTTGGAAAAGGAAAATGGTGCCCCACTGCTGTTGCTGAGAGAGATCAGGCCTGCCAAGGAGCCACTCGAGGCCTTCATGGCTTCATATTGTTGGATCAGCATGTTGAGCTTGGAATCCGCGTTATTATTGTTGTCCAGATAATCGCTCAAGGTGGGGGTTGTCCCTGAAGAGGACTGCATTTGGCCTGCGAAGCTCAGGAGTTTACTGTTGGTAGCCAATCGAGAGAACATTTGGCTGAAATTCGCAT
This sequence comes from Deltaproteobacteria bacterium, assembly GCA_021788685.1. Taxonomy (GTDB): domain Bacteria; phylum Desulfobacterota; class Desulfobulbia; order Desulfobulbales; family UBA5123; genus JAJYKH01. Next base: position 7,038 of record JAJYKH010000116.1, read on the forward strand.
CGGCGTTCAGGCTATTGGTTAATGCGTCAGTATTCGCGCCCGCCCCGGTCACCTGGATCTGCCCGTCAGTACCTAACGTAAGGGTAATGGGCGTGTTGGGGTCAAGACCGAGTCCATTCAGGCTGTCTTGGATGGCCGTCAGCACGCCGGTTTGATCGGCCTGGATCTGCGTCGTGATATCCTGGCGGGTAATTTTCCCGGTCGGGGGCAATCCCAGGGAATCCCGCAAACGGGCCTCCTCCACCGCTGACGAGAGGGAGACTTGATCTCCTGTAGCAGCCGAAGCGGTAGAATTAGTATATGAATTTTGGCTGCTCCCGTTTGATGACGGAGCTTGCTGGATTAAACTGCTATTGCTCAACAAACTGGCGTTGTTCTGATAGACTGCACCAATGTTAGCCATTTTGGGACTCCTCACAAATTGTTTCGGAATCAAATTGTCGGATCATTGCAGTCGGCGGCAATATCGGATCCTCATCTCGTTCAAAGACACTCCCTTCCGTTTCAGCTTCAGCGCGGCGGCGGAGCCACCCCGGGTGACGGAGGCGTGCCAGGAGACGGATAGGACTGCCCAGGCACAGAGGGCGCCTCCAATCGGTTGAGGGGGGAGGCTGCGCCAGAAGCGCGCGGCCAACAGCCGGCGGGGTGGCAGGGGGGCAAGCGCCTCCATTGCTCTGCAAGCATGAAGCGCATCGCGCGTGAAGAGTGCCCTTCCGCAGGGATCGATTGGGCAGG
>JAJYKH010000117.1 GCA_021788685.1 Deltaproteobacteria bacterium
ACAATGCCTTTGCCACCGAGGAAGGGGGCGCCGTGAACGACCGGGTCTACCTCGCTGCGGAAATCGGGTATGTTTTTTGACAACGAAGCCTGATCAATGAACACTCTCCCGTTTGCCCTCGCCCGCCTTCCCCAGCATAATGAACCAGAAATAAAGAAGGCCGGGCACCGCGCCCGGCCTTCGATCAACCGCTCACGGCCTTGGCCGCTCAAAAATCCTGGAAATCATCATCCTCGAAAGGAATGACCTCGGCCGGGGACTTGGGAGCGCTGGCCGCGCTCGCCTTTCGGGGTTGGGGGGCGGGCCGGGCAGACGCTTTGGCGGTTTTCCGGGGACTCGCGCCGGGCAGGGCCTTGGTGGGGGCCGGCTTCTTCACGGCGGGCCGCCGCTCCGGGACCGGGCGCTCCAGGCGCGGCGCCGGCATCGCTGTGTGCCCCCGCTCCGCCCGACCGGCGCCGCCCACCATCTGCAGCAGCTCGCCGACGCTTGTCTTGGCCGAGGCCGCCTGCGCCGTCAGCTGGGCCGAGGCGGAGGCCGACTCCTCGGCGGTGGCCGCGTTGCGCTGAGTGACGGCATCCACCTCGGAAATGGCCCGGTTCACCTGGTCGATGCCTTGGGCCTGCTCCCGGGAGGCCGCCGCGATCTCCGAAACCAGCGTGCCCACGCGGGTGGTCGCCTGGGAGGCGATGTAGAAGGACTCGCTCGTTTCGCTCACCAACTGGGAGCCGTTGCCGATCTTGCGGAGAATGGACTCGATCATGCCGGAGGTGCTCTTGGCCGATTCGGCCGTCCGCATGGCCAGGTTCCGCACCTCCTCGGCCACCACCGCGAACCCCGCCCCCGCCTCGCCGGCCCGTGCCGCCTCAACGGCGGCGTTCAAGGCCAGCAGGTTGGTCTGGAAGGCGATCTCGTCGATGGTCTTGATGATCTTCTGGGTATCGGTGGAAGCGGCCGAAATTTCCTCCATGGAGCGGGTGAGCTTCTTCATTGACTCATCGGCCTCGACGATGGTCTCGCTCGCCGCCCGCATCAGCTCGTCGGCCTGGGTGGCGTTCTCGGCATTCTGCCGGGTCATAGCTGCCATCTCCTCAAGCGAGCTGGAGGACTCCTCCAGGGCCGCCGCCTGGGCGGAGGCACCCTCCGCGAGCGAGCTGCTGGCTTCCGAAACCTGCTGGGCGGCCCCGGCCACCTGGCTGGCCCCGTCTTCCATCTGCGCGGAAACCCGGCGCAGGGGCCGAATCACGGCCCGGGTGATCAGGAAGGCGGCGAGGCCACCGGCAAGAATGGCAAACACGCCAAGCACGGTGACCAGGGTGCGGGCGGTACCGGCCGCCGCGAGCATCGCCTCGTCCGAAATGCGATGCGCTTTGGCCTCCTCCCGGATACGGTGCAAGGTATCCTGCACCTGGGTGAGGGCGGGAACGGTTTCCTGCTTGTAGACGGCCAGCGCATCCTGGGGGGTGCCCGCTTGCGCCTGGCGGCGGGCATTCTCGATGTCGACCGCGGATTCGTGCAGCTTCCGGTGGGGCTCCTCGAGCTGCTTCAGGAGGGGCGCGAGCTCGGGCAGGTCGTGCTCGGCCTGCTTTCGCCCGTCCCCGTACAGCCACTGCCCCAGGGCGCACTTGTGGTCATCTGTTTCCACATCCAGCTTAGTGGCACTGGGATCCATGAGAAACCGGTGGACCTTGGCGACCCAGTTCAGATGGTCCACTTCCCGTTCGGCGAGAAGCCCGTCCAGCCGGTTCCGCGCGATCAATTCCTGGGCGTCACCCACGATGTTGCCAACCCCGGTGGCGTTGGCGATCACCAAAGTGATCATCAGAAGGAGGATGACGCCGAAGCTTGCATAGATTTTCCCGGAAATGGTCATCTCGGAGAGCTTCATTTCGTTACTCCATCGCAATCAAGGTGGTGCTCTTCCGTTTGGAACAGTCGAGCATCGATTTTCCCCATCGAGGGACCGTAGCCTGCTATCCCCCCGAAAACAAACACTGTCAGAAATCGATTACCCCGGAACGTCCTCTGCTGTCAATTGCTAATCGCATCGACCAACCGGGGCTACCTTATGAGAAAAAGTTGATGGTCCTCGCAAAAAGTCAATGCCGGCAGAAGAAACCTACCAGATGGAGTTGTTTTTGATATTGTCCCGCTAGAAATCATCTGGAAAAACTGTGCACGACGACTTCGTCAAAGTTGGTTTGGCCGGAGAATCAACGGTACAGGCGGCGGCCCCGGAGGTATGCCGCCACCGGGGCGGGGACGAGATCCCCGACCGGCTCCCCGGCCCTGGCCTTCTCCCTCACCTGTGTGGCGGAGACAGGCACCGGCTCGACATCGCAGGGGTGGATGCGGCCGGGCTGATCGCCTGCCCAGGCCTTGAGGCCGGGGTCGTACCGGTAATCGGGAAACAGCCGTTTGACGGCCTGTTCGAGGAATTCCCTGCGGAAGGGCGGCCGGTCGAGGACGACCAGGTCGGCCAGGTCAAGGAGCCGCTGGTACTCCTTCCAGCTCCCCAGGTCCGCCAGGGCATCGAAGCCGACGAGGAAGAAGAGCTGCACGGGGTCGAGCTGCCGGTGCAGCTCCCCCAGGGTGTCCACGCTGTACGAAGGGCCTGGCCGCTCGCCTTCGAGGGAGCTGACGAACAGGCCCGGGCGGCTGGCCACTGCCAGCTCGACCATGCGGGCCCGATCGGCAAAGGGCGAAATCCGCTCCCGGCTCTTGTGCGGGGGGTTGGCGGCCGGAATGAACAGGAGGGCATCGAGGGCGAGCGATTCCTTCACCGCCCGGGCCATGGCGAGATGGCCATTGTGGACCGGGTCGAAGGTGCCGCCCAGGATGCCGACCCGCCGCCCGAGCTCGGCCCGGCGACGGCGCAGCCCGGCGGCGGTCAATACTTTTCCTGTATCACTGCCCACGGGAAGACGACAGGGCTAAGCCCGAATTTGGCCTTCGCCATACACGATGAACTTCTGGGTGGTCAGCTCCTTCAGGCCCATGGGGCCGTAGGCGTGCAGCTTGGTGGTGCTGATGCCGATCTCGGCCCCCAGGCCGAACTGGCCGCCGTCGTTGAAGCGGGTGGAGGCGTTCACCATCACCGCCGAGGCGTCCACCTCCCGGAGGAACCGCTGGGCATGGGCGTAGTCGTTGGTGACGATCGATTCGGTATGCTGGGAGCCGTAGCGGACGATGTGGTCCATGGCCGCATCGAGATCCGGCACCACCTTCACCGCCAGGATGAGGTCGAGGAATTCCTTGCCCCAGTCGGTGGGCGCCGCCTCCTTGGCCTGGGGCAGAATGGACCGGGTCTCGGGGCAGCCGCGGATCTCCACCCCGGCCGCGGCGAGCGCCGCCCCGACCTGGGGCAGGAAGGCCGGGGCGGCCTCATGATGGACGAGGAGCGTTTCCAGGGCGTTGCAGACCCCGGGCCGCTGCACCTTGCCGTTCATGACGATCCGGGTGGCCATCTCGAAGTCGGCCCCGGCATCGACGAACACGTGGCAGACCCCTTTGTAGTGCTTCAGGACCGGGATGCGGGAGTTTTCCGCCACGAACCGGATCAGCCCCTCCCCGCCTCGGGGAATGATGAGGTCGATCAGCTCTTCGAGCTGCAGCATCTCGGTGACCGCCTCCCGCTCGGTGGTGGGAATGACCTGGATGGCGGCCGGATCAACCCCCTCCGCCCGGAGGCAGTCCTGGAGCACCCGGGCCAGGGCGAGATTGGAATAGATCGCCTCGGAGCCGCCCCGGAGGAGAATGGCATTCCCCGACTTGAGGCAGAGGGCGGCGGCATCCACGGTGACGTTGGGCCGGGACTCGTAGATCATGCCGATCACCCCCAGGGGGATGCGCATGCGGCCGACCACGATGCCGCTCGGCCGTTTAATGAGGTCGGCGATCTCGCCCACCGGGTCCGGAAGGGCGGCCACTTCCCGCAGCCCCGTCACCATGGAATTCATGACTTTGTCGGAAAGGGCCAGCCGGTCGAGCATGGCCGAAGAGAGCCCCTTGGCGCGGCCGGCGGCCAAGTCCTTCTCGTTTTCCCGCCGGATGGCATCCTGCTCCCGGAGAAGGGCCTCCGCCATCGATTCGAGCAGCCGGTTCTTCCGTCCGGTATCGAGGGCGGCGACGTTCCGCGCCGCCTCCTTGGCCCGCGCGGCCAGACCGCGGATCGTTTCTGCAATGGTCATCGCTTTCTCCTCCTTCGTTTCCGTTCGGAAACGAGGGATTTCGTTCGAGTAGGAGCGAAAAATCTTTCGCCCCTATGGCAAGGCAGCTCGGCAGGGTGCGCCGTGCGCACCCTACCCTTCTAGCCGCTTCTCGTTTTTTTGACAGCTGATCGCTGACAGCTGACCGCTATTTCAGAATCACCAAGTTGTCCCGGTGAATCACCTCATCGCTGTCCTTGTGGCCCAGGATTTCCTCGATCCGGGAGGAGTGGGCCCCGTGGATGCGCTCGATGTCGGCCGAAGGATAATTGACCAGCCCGGCGGCGATCACCTGCTCCCGCTCATCGAGGCAGTGCACCTGGTCGCCGATCCCGAACCGGCCCCGCACCTCGAGGATGCCCGAGGGCAGCAGGCTCTTGCCCCCTTCGAGCAGGGCCCGGCAGGCCCCCCGGTCGAGCACCAGCTGGCCCTTGGGCCGGAGGGTGTAGGCGATCCAGTGCTTGCGGCTGTGGATCTTCTCCTCCCGGGGCAGGAAGAAGGTCCCCACCGGCTCGCCCGCGAACAGTTTCCGGATGACCCCGGGCTGCCGTCCTGAGCCGATGAAGGAGCAGCCGCCTCGGGCGGCCACCGTGCCGGCGGCCATGATCTTGCTCCGCATGCCGCCGGTGCCCAGCTTGCCGCAGACGTTGCCCGCCATCCCCTCCACGCCCTCGTCCACTTGGCCGACCGTGGTCAGCAGCCGCGCCGCCGGATCGGTGCAGGGGTTGGCGGTGTAGAGCCCCTCCACGTCGGTGAGGCAGACCAGGAGGTCGGCCTCGATCATGTTGGTCACCAGGGCGGCCAGGGTGTCGTTGTCGCCGAACCGCAGCTCCTTGACCGAAACCGTATCGTTTTCGTTGATGATGGGCACCGCCCCCCATTGGAGAAGGGTGAACATGGTGTTGCGGATGTTAAGGTAACGGTCCCGCTGGGAAAGGTCGTTGTGGGTGAGGAGGACCTGGGCGACGTGCAGCCCGAGCCCTTCGAAGAGGTCCTCGTAGACCCGCATGAGGCTGCTCTGGCCCAGGGCGGCGGCCGCCTGCTTCTCCTTGAGGGTGAGGGCCCGATCGCCCAGGGCCATCTTCTTGCGGCCGGCGGCGACCGCCCCCGAGCTCACCAGGATGACCTCGCGGCCCGACTGCCGGAGAAAATGGAGGTCCCCGGCCAAGCTCTCCATGACTTCCCGGGCCAGCCCGGCCTGGGAGGTGAGCACCGCGCTCCCCACCTTCACCACCACCCGCCGGGCCCGTTCGAGATAGGGATGCCGCAGCTGCAGATCCCTGCCGCTCAGATCATCATTCACGTTCCGCATCGTCGTGCCCTTCATTGACACTCGCTCCGGAATCGTCCGCCCCGGAGCCGCCGCCTTCCTCCTCCCGGCCGATTTCGGCCAGGGCTGCCGCCAGGAATTCCAAAAGCGTCTCCAGCCCCTCGCCGGTAAGGGCGGAGACGGCGATGACCGGGAAGCCCTTGCCGGCGAAGGCCTGCCGCAGCTCGTCCGCCTGGGCGGGACCGGGAAGCAGATCGATCTTGTTGAGGAGGATGAGCCGCCGTTTTTCGGCCAGCTCCTCCTTGTAATGGCGCAGCTCGCTGTCAAGCACATGATATTGGGCCAGGGGATCGCTTTCCAGGCCCGAGGCATCGAGCACGTGCACGAGCATCCGGGTGCGCTCCACGTGCCTGAGGAACTTGTGGCCCAGCCCCGCCCCCAGGTGGGCGTTCTCGATGAGCCCCGGGATGTCGGCCATGGTACAGCGCTCACCCCCGGGGAGCTCCACGATGCCGAGCTGGGGCTCCAGGGTGGTGAACGGGTAGGGAGCGATCTTGGGGGTGGCGGCGGAGAGCTTGGAGAGGAGCGTCGATTTGCCGGCGTTGGGCAACCCGACGAGGCCCACGTCCGCCAGGAGCTTGAGCTCGACCCGCAGCCACCGCTCTTCGCCGGGGCGGCCATTTTCCGCATGCCGGGGAGCCCGGTTCCGGGCGGAGGCGAAATGACTGTTGCCGCGGCCGCCCTGGCCCCCGCGGACCGCCAGGAAGTAGTCCCCTTCCCGGGTGAGATCGGCCAGCAGCTCGCCGGTCGCGGCATCGCTGATGAGCGACCCCGCCGGCACCTGGAGGAGATGGTCCTCCCCCTTCCGGCCGTTCATCTTCTTGCCTTGGCCGTTCTTGCCGCGCTCGGCCAGAAAGTGGGAGCGGTATTTGAAATCGATCAGGGAATAGAGGCGGCGGGTGGCCTCGATGATGACCGAGCCGCCGTCGCCGCCGTCGCCGCCATCCGGGCCGCCCTTGGGCACGAATTTCTCGCGCCGGAAGCTGACGCAGCCGTTGCCGCCGTCGCCGGCCTTGACGAAGAACTTCGCCTCATCAATGAAGGGCATGGGAAGAGTGACAGGTGACGAGTGACAGGTGACAAGTTTGAGCAGTCGTTAATCTACCACTTGTCACCGGTCACCCGTCCGCGTTTCACCCATGTTTGGAGAGGAGCTCGTGAGGGGAAAGCGACAAGGTCGAGATATGCGCCTTTCACACCCGTCACTCGCTACTATTCACTTGCAGGATAGATGCTCACCCGCTTGCGGTCGCGGCCGAAGTCCTCATAAGTGACCACGCCGTCGATCTTGGCGAACAGGGTGTAGTCCTTGCCCAGGCCCACGTTGGTCCCGGGATGGATCTTGGTGCCGACCTGCCGGACCAGGATGTTGCCGGCCTTCACGAAGTGGCCGCCGAACCGTTTGACGCCCCGGCGCTGGCCCTGGCTGTCGCGCCCGTTTCTCGAGCTGCCGCCTGCCTTTTTATGTGCCATGACGTTGACCTCTGTCTGAAAAAATTCTGATTAAGCGGAGATGCGCTGGATCTCGAGGGCGGTGAACAGCTGGCGGTGGCCCTGCTTGCGGCGGTAGCCCTGCCGGCGCTTCTTCTTGAAGACCACCACCTTCTTGGCCTTGCCCTGCTCGACAATCTTGGCGGTGACCTTGACCCCCTCCACGAGGGGCTGGCCGACCTTGATCTCCTCGCCGTCCGCGACCAGCAGGACCTGATCGATCTCCACGGTGTCTCCGACTTCGCCGGCGAGCTTCTCCACCCGGATGCGCTCTCCCTGGGCCACCTGATACTGCTTGCCGCCGGTGCTGATCACTGCGTACATGTTTCCCTCCAGGACTTCAAGGTTCGACCCGCGCGACGGGCTTTCCTATTTCTCTGGTATTTGACGAAAACCGGCACCGTTCCGGCCGGGCCGGTGAAACAGTCACTGATACATTTAACCCATCAATTTGTCAAGCGGGAAACATTCGGTGAAGCGGGACTGCATTGCCGCTTTCCGCTTCCCGCTTCCCGCCTTCAGCCGAATAGTATCCCATATCCGCCCGGGGAGAGGCAAATTCAATCCTGACAATCTCGCGGAAAGTCGAATCCTGCATCCGGATGGCTAAGCACAAAAGTTCGATATACAAGGCGCGGTGGTGTCGCGAAAGCGGAGACGTACATCAGGTACGCCGAGCGTTTCGCGACCCGCCGCAACGCCGTAGATCGAAC
>JAJYKH010000118.1 GCA_021788685.1 Deltaproteobacteria bacterium
ATCTCGAAGTCCTGCTATAGCGGGCCGGCCGGCACGGAAGGGGTCGGGGTCTGCCGGAGCGGGGTCCAGACTTGCAGCGGCGGACAATGGGGGGTCTGCCAAGGGGAAGTGCTCCCCGGGCAGGAGATCTGCGGGGACGGGATCGACCAGGATTGCGATGGCAGCGATGCGGCCTGCGGCGGCGGCACGGACCCGGCCGCAGCCGGCCTGGTGGCGCTTTACCATTTCGACCGGACCGCGAGCGAGAGCGACCAGCTCATCCTTGATTTCAGCGGCCAGGGGCATAAGGCCACCTGCGGTCCGGACCCTGCCCAATGTCCCACCTGGAGCCCCGACGGCAAGTTCGGGGGGGCTTACAGCTACGACGGCCTGGACGACCGCTTCACCATCCCGGACGACCCGGTCTGGGACCTGACGGATTTCACCATGGCGGCCTGGATCAACGTCAGCAATTACACCGGCAGCGACATGCACATCCTGGGGCACCGGGGGGCGACCACCGATTCCCGGGCCTTGTGGCTGCTCATCAGCAGCTCCAGGGGCAACCGGGTTTCCTTCGTGCGGAACAACACGGTCCTGGCGACCAGCCCGTTCACCCTGCAGACCGGCCGCTGGTACCACGTGGCGGTCACCTACCAGGCCACGACCGGGACCGCGGCCCTGTACATCGACGGCCAGCCCGTGGCGAGCGGCATCCAGACCGGGGGCCTCTACCCCACCAGCAACGTGGTCGATCTCGGCTTCCGGACCGCCAAGGGGGACAATCCGTTTGCCGGGATGATCGACGAGGTGGGGGTGTGGAACCGGACCATGACCGCCGACGAGGTCCGCGACCTCGCCCTGCGGACCGGGCCGATCGCGATGCAGGCCTGCGCGGACGGCGAGACCAGGGCCTGCTATAACGGGCCGGCCGGAACGGAAGGGGTCGGGATCTGCCGGCCCGGGTTCCAGACCTGCGCCAGCGGCCAGTGGGGGGGGTGCGAGGAGGAGGTGCTGCCCCAGCCCGAGATCTGCGGCGACGGAATCGACCAGGATTGCGACGGCAGCGACGCGGTCTGCGGGGGCGGCGTGGACGGCACCGGCCTGCTGGCGCTCTATTATTTCGATCGGACGGCGGAGGAGAGCGACCAGCTGGTCCGCGATTTCTCGGGGAACGGCCACGATGCCACCTGCGATCCACTGTCTGGCGGATGCCCGGCTTGGACCGCCGCCGGCAAATACGGAGGCGCCTTCAGCTACGACGGGGTCAATGACCGCTTCGTCATCCCGGATGATCCGGCCTGGGACCTGACCGATTTCACCATCACCGCCTGGGTCAACGTCCGCAACTACACCGGCGCCGACATGCACATTTGGGGGCACCGGGGAGCGACCGCCGATTCCCGGGCTTTGTGGCTGCTCATCAGCAGCTCCAGAGGCAACCGGGTTTCCTTCGTGCGGAACAACGCCACCGTGGCGGTCAGCCCGTTTACCCTGGAAACCGGCCGCTGGTACCACGTGGCAGTGACCTACCAGGCCGCGACCGGGACCGCTGACCTGTACATCGACGGCCAGCTCGTGGCGACCGGGGTCCAGACCGGGCGCCTCTATCCCACCAGCAACGTGGTCGATCTCGGCTTCCGGACCGCCAAGGGCGATAATCCGTTCGCCGGGATGATCGACGAGGTGTCCGTCTGGAGCCGGGCCCTCACCGCTGATGAGGTCCGGGAGCTGGCGTATTAAAAAGATGTCTTGCAAAAAGACCGTGCTGCCAACGCAGAAACGCAAAGGCCGCGAAGGCAACATATTTATTTTATAATATTTTTTCCCTGCAACTCGCGACCTTGCGTTGTGCTTTAGTTTTGCGGGCTCATCAAAATTCCGCCCGGCCGATTGTCAAACGTATTTTAGAAATGATAGCCTTAAGTTCGGCAAGGCCTGCCTGGTCTTCCGCCGGACAACGATTCCTGGTTTGGACCATGCTTTTGTGGTTTTGATGATGCTTTTGATCGACGCCCACGTCCATATCCACGACTGTTTCGACATGGATGGCTTCTTCGATGCCGCCGAGGGGAATTTCCGGGCGGCGGCCGGGGGGGACGGAGCGGTACGCCTAACAGGTTTTCTCCTTCTGGCCGAGACCGCCAAGCAGCACCGTTTCCAGCAGCTCCGGGAGCGGGGGGGCTCCCTGCGGCGCTGGCAGGCCCTGCCCACCGGGGAGCCCCTTTCGCTCCGGTTGGCAAGGACCGACCGAACCGGCCCGGGAATGTACCTGGTTGCCGGCCGGCAGATCGTCACCGCCGAAAAGCTGGAAGTGCTCGCCCTGCTGTGCGGCGCCGAATTCGAAGACGGAATGGAGCTCGCGCGGACGGTGGGGGCGGTGCGGACCGCAGGCGGGCTGGCCGCCTTGCCCTGGGGGGCGGGCAAGTGGCTGGGCAGCCGGAAACGGCTCCTCGCCGGCTACCTGGCCAAGGAGCGGGGGGGGGAGCTGTTCCTGGCGGACAATGGGTGCCGGCCCTCCTTCTGGCCCTTCCCCCGGTATGCCCGGAATGCCGGCCGGCAGCCTCTCGCCGGCACCGACCCCTTGCCCTTTCCGTGGGAACAGGGGCGGGCGGGGAGCTTCGGCGTGCGGCTTGAGGCCGGGATCGACGAGCGCTCCCCCGCGGCGAGCCTGGGAATCCTGCTGCGGGACCGGCAATGCCGGCCGCAGCCGTACGGCCGCCCGGAAAGCCCTTTCCGCTTCGTCCGCAACCAGGCGGCCATGCAGATCCACAAGAATCTCCTGCCGGCGGGACTCTCGTGAAAGCCCTGGTCATCGCCCCCCAACCGTTTTTCTCCCCCCGGGGCACCCCCTTCAGCGTCTACTACCGGACCCTGGTCACCGCGGAATTCGGGGTGGACATCGATCTGCTCACCTACGGGGAGGGGGAGGATGTGGACATCCCCGGGGTGCGGCTTCACCGGATCCCCCGGTTTGCGGCCCTGGGGAACGTCAAGATCGGGCCGTCGTCCCTGAAGGCGCTCCTCGATCTCTTTTTGTTCGCGAAGGCGGTGGCCCTGCTCGCCCGCAACCGGTACGATTTCGTCCACGCCCACGAGGAATCGGTCTTTTTCTGCCGTTTCCTCAAGCCCCTGTTCGGGTTCCGGCTGCTCTACGACATGCACTCCAGCCTGCCCCAGCAGCTGCGCAATTTCGAGTTCACCGAATCGCGGGTGATCACCTTCATCTTCCGTCGCCTGGAGGAGAGCTGCCTGCGGGCGGCGGACGGCGTGATCAGCATCTGCCCGGACCTGGCCCGTTACGTGGAGGGGCTGCCGGGGGCCGGCGACAAGCACTTCCTCATTGAAAATTCCATCTTCGAGCCGGTGCGGCTGCGGAAGGACGCCGCCGGGGAGGAGGGCGCGGAAGCGCCGCTCCCGCTCCCCGCCGGCCGCAAGCTCATCGTCTATGCCGGCACCCTTGAGCCGTACCAGGGGATCGAGCTGCTGCTCCCCGCTTTCAAGGAAGCGGTCAGCCGGGAGCCGGCCGCCTTCCTCCTCGTGGTGGGCGGCAGCCAGGAGCAGGTCCGGGCCTACCGGGAGCAGGCGGCCGGGCTCGGGCTCGCCGGGGACTGCCTGTTCACCGGCCGGGTGGGCCAGGGACTGGCCAAGCACTATGCGGGCCGGGCCGCCGTGCTGGTCTCCCCCCGGAGCAGCGGCACCAACACCCCCCTCAAAATCTACGAGCAGATGGCGAGCGGCATCCCCCTGGTGGCCACCCGGATCCACTCCCACACGCAGGTGCTCAACGACGACGTGGCCATCCTGGTGGACCCGGAGCCGGGGGCCATGGCCGCGGGGCTGCTCAGTGCCCTGGGCGGCGAGGGCAGCGGGAAAGCGGCCCGGGCCCGGCAGCTCTATCAGGAGCGCTATTCGCCCGCGGCCTACAAACGAAAGATGCGGCAGGTCCTGGAGCTCTTAGGAACGGCATGTGTGGAATCGCCGGCATAATGGCCCTCCCCGGGGGGGCGCCCCCCACCATGGCGCAGCTCCTGGCCATGTGCGCCACCATCGTCCACCGGGGCCCCGACCAGGACGGGCTGACGGTGGAGGGCGAGGTGGCGCTCGGCATGCGGCGGCTGTCCATCATCGATCTCGCGGGCGGCCGGCAGCCCATCGCCAATGAAGACGGCTCGGTCATAACCGTCTTCAACGGGGAGATCTACAATTTCCGGGAGCTGCGGCAGGAGCTGGAAAAGCGGGGGCATGTTTTCCGGACCCGGACGGACACCGAGGTCATCGTCCACGGCTATGAGGAATACGGCCTCGGCTTCGCCGACCGGCTCAACGGCATGTTCGCCATCGCCCTCTACGATGCGAAGCTGAGGCGTCTGGTGCTGGCCCGGGACCATCTGGGCATCAAGCCGCTCTATTACGCGCTCACCGGCTCCCACCTGGTGTTCGGCTCCGAGGTCAAGGCGCTCCTCGCGAGCGGCCTGGTCCCCCGCCGGCTGGACCCGGAAGGGCTCGCCGATTTCCTCGCCTGGGAATACGTGCCGGGGGCGTCCACCCTCTTTCGGGACATCCGCAAGCTGGAGGCGGCCCACCTCCTGGCGGTCGACCGCCAGTCCCCCCAGGTCCGGCCCCGCGCCTTCTGGGACATCCCGGAAGGAGAGGAGGAGCAGGTCACCGCCGGCGAATGGCAGGAGCGGGTCGAGGGGCAGCTTCGGGAGAGCGTGCGGCGGCAGCTCGTGAGCGACGTCCCCCTGGGCGCCTTTCTGTCGGGCGGGGTCGATTCCTCGCTCGTCGTGGCGGCCATGGGGCCGGCCCGCACGTTCAGCATCGGCTTCGACGATCCGTCCTACAACGAGCTCGGCTGGGCCCGGAAGGCGGCAGCCCATCTGGGGGTGGACCACCGGGACGAGGTCATCCGGCCGCAGGTGGGGGAGCTGTTCGGGAAGCTCGTGTATCACCTGGACGATCCCATCGGGGATTTTTCCATCTTCCCGACCTACCTGGTGTCCCGGCTGGCCCGCCAGCACGTCACCGTGGTGCTGAGCGGCGACGGCGGGGACGAGCTGTTCGGCGGCTACGAAACCTACCTGGCCCAGGAGCTGGCCGGCCGGTACCAGCGGCTGCCCGCCTGCCTGCGCCAGGGGGTGATCGAGCCGGCGGCCGGCCTGCTCAAGCCCCGGCCGGTGAAAAAGGGGTGGGTCAACAAGGGAAAGCGCTTTCTCGAAGGGGCGGTGCTGCCGCGGTCGCTGGGGCATGCCCGCTGGCGGCTGTTTGCAGCCGACCGCCTTCAGCAGGAGCTGCTCACCCCGGAAATCCGGGCGCAGATCGAGCGTCCCCGCTCCAGCCACATCGAGGCCCTGTTCGCCAAGGCCGGGGCGCGGGGGCCGCTCGCCCGCGGCCTCTACGTGGATGTCAAAAGCTACCTGTGCGACAACATTCTGGTCAAAGTCGACCGGATGTCGATGGCCGTCTCGCTGGAAGCCAGGGTCCCCTTCCTGGACAAGGACCTGGTCGCCCTGGCCTTCCGGATGCCGGACCGGTTCAAGGTCGATGGCGGCAGGACCAAGGTCCTCCTCAAGGAGGTGGCGGTCCGGCGGCTGCCGCGGGAATGCGTGTACCGGCCCAAGGAGGGCTTCAGCATCCCGATCAAGAATTGGCTCGCCCGGGAGCTGCGGCCCCTGCTCGAAGACCTGCTCGCCCCGGACCGGCTGGCCGCCGGCGGAGTGTTCTCGCCCCGGTGCGTGGAGCGCCTCAAGCGGGAGCACCTGAGCGGGCGGGCGAACCACAGCCACATCCTCTGGTCGCTCATGGTCTTCGAAGCGTGGCGGGACCGGTGGCTGGAGGGGGAGGCCCAAAGGCGCGTTAGGTTTGAGGTCGGAGGCAAAGGCCGGGAGGCGCGGGAGAGTTTGAGATCGGAGGAGCGCTGCGCGTGAGGAAGGCGCTGTGGGGTTGGAGGTTGGAGGAGCGCCGGAGGCAAGGGCAAAATCAATTAGGCTCGGAGAACGGTTTTGCGCTTTGCCTCCAACCTCCAACCAATTCGGGGGGAAATTTATGGCCATTGTCCGTCGGATGTTCCGTTTCACCATTATCGCGGCCCTCATCCTGGCCGCGGGCGGTTTCGTTCTCTACCAGGCCCGGTACCACTTGTTTCCGGTCGCGGTGTATTCGCGGCTCGACATGCTCCGGCAGGGGACCCTTCGCTCCAAGCGGGTCGCCTACGTGATGCCGGACCGGACGGTCTTTCTCCATTCCGACGGGTTGAAGATCGCCGCCGATGTCTTCCTGCCCCGCCAGGGCACGGGGGCCCCTCCGGCGATCCTGGTGCTGCACGGCAGCTCCCGCTGGGGGCGGCAGATCGCCATCATCCGGCTTCTCTCCCGCAAGCTCGCGGAAAGGGGGTACCTGGTGGCAGCGATCGACTTCAGGGGCTTCGGGGACTCGGACGATCCGAAACCCGTCGATTCCCCCCAATCCTGGAAGATGGAGGACGATATCCGGGCGGGGATCGATTATCTCCTCGCCCAGGGGGCAGATCCCGGCCGGGTGTTCATCGTCGGCCACTCCATGGGCGCCGGCTATGGCATTTACGGCGGGCTCCACGACGAGCGGGTCAAGAAGATCGTGGCCTTCGGGCCCCCCCGGCGCCAGCTCGAACGGCTCCAGCGTGAGGAGAAGGCCTTCGCGGTCCGGTTCACCAAAATGCACCGGTTGAAGCATGAGCTCGATCCCAAGCTGGTTACCGCCATCGAGACGCCCTACTTTCCGGAAAATACGTTCCCGTCTTTCAGTGCTGTCGGTCACAAGCCGCTGCTCCTGATCGACGGCGCGCTCGAATCGGGGGCGGACCGGAGCTTCCTGAAGGCCTGTTACGCCCGGATGACCGGGCCCAAAGAATACGTCACCCTGCCCGGCACGGAGCATTACCTCGGGATCGTCGGCTTCGAATGGTTCGAGAAGGTGCCGGTGGTTTCCCACCTGATGATCTATGACCAGGCCATCGTGGACCGGGCGGTGGATGTGGTCGATGGTTTTCTGGCGGGAAAAGCGGCAGGGGGAGAGACCGTGGAAGAGGCGAAGGTGACCGCCATTCCGGGTCGCTGACAAAGGAAACCAGAAAGGCATCATCGGGGGGAAAGTCCATGGAATGGCAGCTGGCAATGTTCCGGAAGACGTTGAAAAAAAAGATGCGCCTCCGGCACCTGAAGCTCCACCTCCGGCCCTTGTCGCCGGGGATGAAGTGCTTCTTCGTGACCTGCGGCGACAACAACGGGGCCATGAACTACTTTCTGCGCGAGCTGGGCGGGGAATGGTTCTGGGCCGACCTGGAGCGGAAGAGCATCGCCGAGATGGAAGATCTGCTCGGACAAACCGTGGAGCACGTCCGCCCGGACAGGCTTCCCTTTCCCGACAACTCCTTCGACGTGGTGATCGCGGTCGATGTGCACGAGCACATTCCCGATCCCCGCCCGTTCACGGCGGAGCTCTACCGCATCACCCGGGAAAACGGGCAGGTGATCGTCACCGTGCCGAACGGCAACGAGAAGAAGACGGCCACCCGCATCAAGAACGCCGTGGGGATGACCAAGGAGAAATACGGGCATGTCCGGGAGGGGCTCGATTTGCCCGAGCTGCGCCAGCTTCTGGAGGGGGCGCGGTTCAGGCCCGACAAGGCCACCACCTTTTCACGGTTCTTCACCGAGATGCTGGAGCTGAGCATCAACTT
>JAJYKH010000119.1 GCA_021788685.1 Deltaproteobacteria bacterium
TCATCGCCATGCGGGCCAATCCCTTCGCCGATGAGGCCCGGCAGGAATTGGCCCGCCTGGGCCAACCCGTGTCCGAGCCGGCGGCAGAAAGCGCCCTCCCCGAAAACGCTCCGGCAATGGGACCTCTTAAGCCGGCAAACGGATGAACTGGAGATCCAGCACCACCCTGGTCCCTTCCCCTTCCCGGCTTTCCAGGCGGATGGTTCCCTGGTGCTCCTCGATGATCTGCTTCACGATGGGCAGGCCAAGCCCGATCCGGCCCGGCTTGGTGGTGACGAACGGCTCCAGGATCTGAGCCAGCTTGGGGGTGGGGATTCCCACCCCGGTGTCCTCGATCACGATCCGGTACCCGCCGCTCGTCCTTTCGATGCCGAGGGTGACGCGCCCGCCCGGGCCGCAGGCTTCCAGCCCGTTCCGCAGCAGGTGGGTGAGGGCGATCTTGAGCATCCCCACGTTGGCCATGAAGGGAAAGGCGCCGGGCTGGTGCTCCAGGTGGAGGGCTACCTCCTTGCGGTCGAAATCGCTTCGCAGGAGCTCCGTGCTCTCGCGCATGATGGCCAGCAGGTCCTCCTTGTGCATGAAGAGCCGGCGCTGGGCGGCAAGCCGCTCGAAATCGGCGACGATGGTCTCCAGCTCCCCGGTCTTGGCGAGGATGGCCGCGATCTTGGCCTGACTGGCGGCCGGCACTTCCTTGCGGAGGTTCCGCACCAGCCCGCCGATGACCGTGGCCGGGTTCCTGATCTCATGGGCGACCTTCAAGGCCATTTCGGCGATCGCCCTCTCCGCGGCGGCGGATTCGAGGTCCCGGTTGAGCTGGTGGAGCTCGGCGTTCAGACGGTTCAGCTCCTCGTTCTGCCGGGAGCGCTCCTCCAGCTGCCGCACCAGCTCCCGGTGCTGCTCCCGGAGGTTTTCCAGGCAGGCCTGCCCGGCCTCCGCGAACAGCTTGTCCGTGAGGTCTTTCTCCTCTTTCTGCACCTCCGGGAGCGGCGTCTGCGCTCCCCACTTGACCGCCCTGATCTTCACGTTGCCATGGCGATTCTCCAGCTCGGCCTCGTCCATCATCTGCCGCAGCTGGGTCATCGCCTGGCTGGACGGCTGGAACCCGGTTTCCCCGCCCCCCGGGAGCGCGGACTCGCAGGTGAGCTCCAGGCCGGCCCGCCCCTGGGCGTCGCTCCCGAGGCGGTACCGCAGGCGGCCGCTGCCGTGCAGGCGCAGAAGGGTGCCGACCAGCTCCACCGCCACCTGGGCGGCCTGCTGCCCGTCCGGAAGGAAGCGGCCCAGCCGGGCGATGATCAGGGTCTTTTCCCTGATCCGGGGAAGGTCCTCCTCCCCGTCGAACAGGAGGGTCAGCAGGTGAAGGCGCTCCCTGAAGAATGCCATGGGGAAACCCCCGCGTTAGCGAGGCAGGAGACGTCTGACGCTCCGGTGCCCCTGTGATCGGTTACACCCCCGCTGGTTGGAGGCCCTCGGCCATGAAGGGCAGGGGGCCGCTATCTCGGCTCCCCGGCAGCCGCCTGGCAAAGATCGCGGCGAAGCTCCTCCGAGAGCCGGGCCATCAGGCCGCCCATGGCCCGGGCGAAGAGGGCCGAGTTGTCACGCGCGAAATCGCCGCTCCGCAGATCGTAGACCTTCCGGAAAAGAACTTTGCGGCTGACGCCGGTTTCGACCAGGCTGGTCTCCACGGTGAGGGCGGCATGGGAGGCGCCGTTTTCCTGCACCCAGGCGAAGCGGTCCACCCGGCCGGTGAGGTCCAGAGGCACGACGAGGGGATTGTCGCCGCTGACCACCAGGGGAAAGAGGTTGCCGGTGCCCAGGTCCCGGGCCAGCTCATCCGCAACCATGGCCCCGGGGCTCGCAACCCACTGGTAGGCCGAGGAGAACCGCACCTCTCCCCCGGGCATCGTCACCACCATTTCCGGCCGGTTGTACGGGTGGGCGGCCGAGAGCTCCCACACCCGGACCCCCCGGTCGAACCCCTTCCCGCAGTCGACCCGGGCGGGCTCGTGCTCCGGCTGGTAATAGACCGGCGCCGGGGTCTTCGTGGTCAGGATGGAGCCGCAGCCCGCGAGCGGGAGCAGCAGGAACGGGAGGAGGAAGGATCGTTTCATGGTCAGGACCCGTCGGTAAAGAGGAACGTCCAACCATCGAACGTCCAACGTCCAATAGTGAACGAAGATCCGTCCTTCCATATTCGACGTTTGACGTTCAATGTTCGATGTTTGACAGTTCTTCACTTCGCAAACGGCTCGGCCGAGCGGGGCTGCTCGAGAATCCGGCCGGGGCTCTGGCGGAGCGAGCCGGCCAGTTGCTCCATCTCCGAGAGCAGCCGGTTGACTTCGAGGAGGCTCTTTTCGAGCATGGCCATGGTCTGGTCGCCCTGCTTGTTGAAAGTGGTGAGCGTATGCTCGCCGGTCGCCACCACCTTGTCCATCCTCCGATTCAGGTCCGCCAAGGCCTCGGGCGGCAAGGCATCGAGCTGCGCCGAAAGCCTGCCGGTGCTCCGGCGCAGGTTGTCGGCGGTGGCGACGATGTCGCGGAAGATGCCGCGCCATTGCTCCGGCTTGCCGGCGCCGCTCAGCCCCTGCAGGATCGCCTGCAGGTCGGCGGAGGCGGCCCGGACATTCCCGATGGTCTGCCTGATGTCGCCGGAGGCCACGGCCCCGCTCACCTCTTGGGCGGTCTGCCGCCACTCGCGGACCAGGCCGGGAAGGTCCGCCTGCTCGAGTTGGCTCATGATTCGCTTGGCCTGCTCTTCCATTTGCGCGATGCCGCCCCTCCGGGTGGGGATCACCGGATGCTTCACCGCGAACGGCAGGCGCGGTCTTTCCACCGGCTGAGGCATCCGGATGAGGGAAAGAAACGGCTTGCCGGTGATGCCCCCTGACTCCAGCTCGGCCACGGTATGGCCGTCCACCTTGACCTTCTTGCTCACGTTGAGCAGCACCACGACCGAGCGGTCATCCGGACCGATGTCCACCGTGCTGACTTCGCCGGCTTCCACACCCAGATATTTCACCGGGGCCCCCTTCTGCAGCCCTCCGATCGAGAAAGTGAAGATGGCCGCATAGGTTTCCGTGGGCCTGAAAAGCTTCACCGCCCCGATCCAGAGCAGGCCGCCCAACAGAACGATGGCCCCCGCGAGAACGAACAAGCCGAGCTTGAACGGACTGATCTTTCGTTTCACGCCAACCCCTCCTGCCGGCGGTCGATGTGCCGCCTGAAAAAGGATTGCACCCGGTCATCATCGGCCTGCTTCAGCTCCGCCAGCGTGCCCCTGGCGATGATCCCTGCATGCCGGTCGAGCATAATGCACTGGTCGGCGTAGTTTTCGATGCTGGCAAGCTCGTGGCTGATGGACACGATCGTGATGCCCATCAGCTTCCGGAGCACGAGCAGCAACCGGTCGATCTCGGTGGCGGTGGCCGGATCGAGACCCGATGTCGGCTCATCACAGAAGAGGATCAGCGGGTCGTTGGCAATGGCCCGCGCCAGGCCGGCCCGCTTCAGCTGGCCGCCGCTCAGATCCGAGGGCGCCTGGTAAATAGCCTCGCTGAGGCGCACCATGTCCAGCTTGAGGCGCACGATCTCATCGATGATTTGCCGCGGGAGGCTCGTGAATTCCTCCAGCGGCAAGGCCACGTTGGCCTTCAGGTCCAGGCCGCTCACCAGGGCGCCCTCCTGGAACACCACTCCGAACGAGCGGTGGAGGCGGTCCAAGGCCTCCCTCTCCATCTCCGGGCCGAATTCCTCCCCGGCGATGCGGATCTTGCCGGCCAGGGGCGGCAGCAGGCCGATGAGCGTCCGCAGGAGGGTGGTCTTGCCGCAGCCGCTCGGCCCGAGAATGGTGAAGATCTCTCCCTTGCTCACGGTGAAATTCAGATGCTCCATCAGGGGCTCGCCGCCATACCCGATGGCGAGGTCCTCCACCTCGAGGATCTTCCCGCCGCTGCCGTTTGCGCCGCCTGCTGTCACCTGCCCCGCCTACCCCACGTGAAAGAGGTGGAAGATCCCTGCCAGCACGGCATCGAGAAAGACGGTGAAAAAGATGCCGGTCACCACCGCGGTCGTGGTCTGCACGCCGACGCTTTCCGCCGCCGTTCCGGTCCCGAAGCCGTGAAAGCAGCCGTTGAGCCCGATCGTCAGCGCAAACGCGAATCCCTTGATGAACCCTTCGTAGAGAAACCGCGCCTGCATCGCGTGGCTGACCTCGATCAGATAATCCAGGGGGAGCAGGTGAACCACCATGTACCCTTGGATCGTGCCGCCGAAAATCCCGGCCGCATCGGCGACCATGGTCAGCAGCGGCCCCGCGAGGGCCAGGCCGATGACCCGGGGCAGGACCAGGAAGTGCATGGGATCGAACCCCATCACTTCCAGGGCCGCGATCTCCTCCTTCACCTGCATGGTGCCGATCTCGGCGGCAAAGGCCGCCCCGGACCGGCCCACGAGAATCACGGCGGTGAGGAGGGGCGCCATTTCCTTCATGGTGCCCATAGTCACCGCGTCGGCGACAAAAATGCCCGGGGCGACGTTGGCCACGGAGGTGGTGGACTGCATGCCGACGATGAAGCCCATGAGAGCGCTCAGGACCAGGACGATGGGCATTGCTTCCGCCCCCGCCTTCTGCATCTGGTACAGGATCTCGGTCACGCCGATCCGGCCCGGGCGGCGGAGGACGCTGCCGACGGAGAGCAGAAAATTCCCGAAGAAGGTGATGGCGCCGACCGTGCCATCGATGATCTCCCTGGCCCAAAAACCGATATGGCTGACGAATCCGGGCTCAAGAGGCGGCTGTTGCTCCCGCCGCTCCTTGATGCGCTCTTCCGCGTACCGGCGATACTCGGCCGCCTGAGGGGGGAGGTTGCGCTGCGAGCAGCGGAGCCGGCGCCGTTCGCATTCCAGGTCCGCCAGCCGCAGCATGGCCAGCCCGGCGCTGTGGATCCCGGAGATGCCCCGGCAGTCGATGACCACCTCTTCGGTTCTCGCCTCGCCAAGGGCCTCGATGAGGCGCGGCCAGAGCGCCGGAACCTGCCGCTGATCGAGCGGCCCTTCCAGGGAGATGATCAAGCGCCCCTCTTCCGATTCGACCCGCAGAGCGTCTTCGGGCATGCCCCTCCAGTGATGCAGAAGAGAGAAGAGTTTTCCGGGGACGGCCCCCCGGGGGGCCGGAGATTCGGGATCCCACGCGTGGCGATCCCATTTCCTTTCAGGTTAGCACCTTCCTCGACTTCCTATCAATCTGATGCAGCTCACACCTCTCCTTCGGTAAATGGTGCAGCCCCCCATCGATTGGGTTGGCTCCGGGAGGGAAGCGGCTGCTACAATATGACATCAGGATTTTTTCCCCTCTTTTTCCCCTATGGGTGAGCATGGCGCCATTCGATGCCAAGCCAAGGCAACTGGGTGGATTTGCGGTGCTGGCCGCGCTCGCCGCCGCCGGCAACTCCTTCGGCATTCCCCTGTTCCCCGGGGTCGATTTCGTCTTCGGCAGCATCGCCGTCCTCATCGCGGTCAGATGCTTCGGAATCGCGGCCGGCGTGATCGCCGCGGGGCTCGGCGCCATCCCCACCGTCCTGCTCTGGGACCATCCGTTCGCCATTCTCATCTTCACGACCGAGGCGCTGGCGGTCGGTCTCGTTCTCCGCTGGAAACAGCTGGAGCTGGTGGTGGCCGACGGCTTGTACTGGCTCGCGCTCGGGATTCCCCTGGCCTGGGTGATTTTCTTCGGCCTCATGGACCTCGGCCCGGACGCCACCCTGCTCCTCAGCCTCAAGCTGAGCGCGAACGGCATCTTCAACGCCCTGGCGGCCAGCATCCTGGTCCATCACCTGCCCATCCGCCGGTGGCTGGGGGCGCCGGAATTGGAGCAACCCTTTCCCCTTGCCGACATCCTCTTCCGTTTGATCCTGGCCCTCGTCTTGTTCCCCACCTTCTTCCTGATGGTGATCAACGGCCGGGCCTCCATCCGCAGTTTCGAAAAGCGGCTGGACCAGGAGCTGGACGCCGCCGCCAGCGACATTTCCTACCACCTTGCCACCCGCATGCAACTGCACCTGCATGCGGTTTCGACCCTGGCGGAAATGGCCGCGAATTTCGAGATGACGCCGTCCAGGCCGCTCCAGCGGCTCACCGGTTTGATGTGCAGGACCTTTCCCGATTTCCACAACATGTACGTCGCCGACCAGAACGGCATCGCCGTCGCCTTCTATCCGCCGGCCAACCGGAAGGGCGTCTCCGCCATCGGCCTCGACTTCAGCGACCGCGACTACTTCCGTAAGCTGAAGACGACGGACAGGCCGGTCATCTCCGATGTATTCAAGGGGAAAGGCGGGGTGGAGGAGCCCATCATCGCAGTGGGCGTACCCATCCTCAAGGAGGGCCGTTTCAGCGGGTTCGCCGCCGGGGCACTGAACCTGGAAGGCATTCTCCATCTGCTCCGCTCCTACTCCGAAACCAAGCAGATGGAGATGATCCTCCTCGACGGCAAGGGACGGATCATCGCTTCCACCGAAAGGCTGCCGGTCATGTCCTTTTATGCCCCGCGAGAAGGTGAACGGAAGAGGCTCTCCAAAGACCTGTTCCGCATCATGCCGGGTAATGGGCGGGCTCCCGCCTTCAAGCGGTGGCTCGATTCCTATTTGGTCCACCGGTCGCCCGTGGAGGGACTGCCATGGACCTTGCTGATCCAAAGCCCGCTGGCCACCCAGGAAAAGCCCCTCACCGCCATTTACATCCGCCACCTGGCGCTGATGCTGCTGCTCGCGGCCCTGGCCGTAGCCATCGCCGGGATGGCCGGCAGAATGTTCAGCCGCTCCGTCAGGCAGCTGGGCGCGGCTTCCAGCGATCTGCCGGGGCGGCTGCTTGCCGGCGGCACCATCGACCGCCTCCCGTGGCCGCCCGCCGGGACCATCGAAATGAAGGCGGTCATTGACAACTTTCAGGCCGTTGCCGCCACGCTGCAGCAGAATATCCTGGAGATGCGGGCGCACAGCCAGAAGCTGGCCAGACTCAACACGGAGCTGCAGGAGGAAATGGCCGAGCGCCACCGCCTCGAAGAAACCGTCCAGCGCCAGAAACGGCTGGAAACCATCGGCAACCTGGCCGCCAGCGTCGCCCATGACCTCAACAATATCCTGTCCGGCCTGGTGGGCTACCCCGACCTCCTTCTCCAGGAGCTGCCGGCGGACAGTGCCCTGCGCGGCCGGGTTCTCCGGATCAAGGATTCCGGGGAGCGGGCCGCCGCCGTGGTGCAGGACCTCCTCACCCTGGCCCGGCGCGGGGTGGTCCAGAAGAAGGTCCTCAATCTCAACACGTTGGTTGAAGCCTATCTGGAAAGTCCCATGGCCAAGAGCCTCCAGGCCCTCCACCCGGGGACCGCCGTCACAAGGCGGCTGGCCCCCGACCTCCTGAACGTCTCCGGCTCCGAGGTGCACCTTGCCAAAAGCCTCATGAACCTGGTCGTGAACGCGGCCGAGGCCCTGCCGGCAGGGGGCGAGATCGTGGTTTCCACCGCCAACCGCAGCCTGGACATCCCGGTCACGGCCTTCGAGAGGATCGAGGCCGGCGATTACGCCCTCCTGGCGGTGAGCGACAACGGCATCGGCATCCCTCCCCAGGACCGGAAAAGGATCTTCGAGCCCTTCTACACCAAGAAGGTCATGGGAAGGAGCGGGACGGGACTCGGCATGTCGGTGG
>JAJYKH010000120.1 GCA_021788685.1 Deltaproteobacteria bacterium
GGCGATGAGCAGGTAGAAGAAGGCCGGCAGGACGTTGAAGGAGATCTCGCTCACCGCCCCGATGAACCCCTGGATGGAGCGGTCCAGCCGGGTCATGATCGCCCCCACCCCCTCCTCCCGGTGCAGGCCGAGGGGAATCCGGTGCAGGCGGGTGACCGTTGCTTCGAGCAGCTCGGCATGGATCTTGAGGCGGGTCCGCCAGCTCAGCCAGTTGGAGAGGCCGCTGGCCGCCTCCCGGAGGAAACTGAGGCCGGCCAGCGCTCCCACCCCGAGCAGCACCGGGGCAAGCGCCTTGCTGCCCAGCCGGTCGAAGATGTATTTCATGGCGAGCGGCATCATGGCGCTGATGGCGGCGGTCAGGATGGTGAACGCCAGGATCACCGCCACCGCGCGGCGGTGCGGGCCGACAAAGGCGAGGGCCCGGCGCAGGCGGGACCAGTGGAGCAGCTCTTTCAGGTGGTGACCGTTCATAAACCTCCGGGGAAGGGCTCCCGTTTGCCAAAAGGCATGGGTTTGTCAGGCATTCAGGCTCACTCACTCCCCCGCGTATGGTTTGGTACCGGCAACCTTTATCGGCCCCGGAGGGGAATGCCCTTGTCTCGCTGACAGCGAAGCCGTTGTCGCTTCGCTAATGGAATCGAAAGAAAAAAGCTCGGGTGTAATGACGATGATTGCGACAACGCCAAGACGAATGCCAGGAGTTTGGAAAATCCGGAAAACGCCTATTCGAGAAGGCGCTCCATGATCTCGGCCTTCAGCTCGCTCACTTCCGCCAGGCCGAGATCGAGCACGTCGAGGAAGGGAGCGTGCAGCTGGCACCACTCCTCCACCCCCCACTCCCGCTCGATGATGCTGGCCGAAGCCCCAAGGGAGTAATCGCAGCTGTAGGCGATGTAATCGGCAAGCTGGACCACGGCCACCAGCTTCGCCGGAAAGTCGTCATCGGCCTGGGGGGCGACGGCATGGTGGTGAAGGATCGCCTTGCAGATCTTGTCGGGGACCGACCAGGACTTGGCCATCATGTGGCCGATGAGGCAATGATCGGTGCCGGCGAGCTTGTCCTCGGCGACGGGCATGCGCGACTTGTGGCTGAGCGCCATGGTCACCAGCGGCTGGTACTGGGGGAGACGGCCCACCAGGAGGGGGATGCCGCTGTCGTGAAACAGGCCGGCCATGTAGGCCTGGTCCGTCGAGATCCCGTCGAGCGTGAGCGTGGCCCTCGCCGCCTTGGCGATGCCTTCCGCGGCCACGGCCGCCCGCATGGAGTGGTCCCAGAACAGCTTGTCCGATTCCTTGGCCCCGCCGAACGCATCGCGCAGGCAGGCCGTCAGCACCACCTTGAAAAAGTTGGCGAGCCCCATGAGGGTAAGGGCCTGGACGATGGACTCCACCTTCCGGGAAACGCCGAAAAATGGGGAATTGATGACGTTGAGGACCCGGGCGGAGAGGGCGGCATCCCGGCTGACCAGCTCCCCGATTTTCTTGAAATCGGGTTGCTCCTGCTTCATCTCCTTGCTGAGCTCGAGGACGATCGTCGGCTGGGAGGGAATCTTGACCTTGCGGACGATGTCCTTCGCCTGCTTCAGCTTTTCATCGGAAAGAGTCTGCATGGCCCGGCTCCGTCGTTTTCCGGCAGCGTAAGCGATCACAGGCACCGAATCTGCTTTGTCAGCGGCCTGCTCGCGTACCCGAGTACAGCCTCACAGGCCGCTTTCGTGCATCTCCGGCACCTGTGATCGCTTACGAAAATGAGGCAGGAGCCGTCTCGGCGCTCCGATGCCCCTGTGATCGGTTACCCGGCAGCTGCTCAAATTGTCGGCCTTCCGGAAAAAAGCCGCTCAGCCGACGGTCCACACCTCTGGGGTGCTGCTCGTGCCCGGATGGCTCTGCAAGATCATCAATGTCCGGACGTGAAAAGGAAACATACTCTCTGGCTGCTGAAAAGGCAAAGGAGTTTGAAAATGAAAAAGGGGGCAGAGCCCGAGCCCTGCCCCCTGGGAAACACCGTGAAGCGGGAACTCTCTATCTGACGGTCAGGGCGAGCGCCTTCCCGCACCGGAACTTGACCGTCCTTCTGGCGGGGATCTTGATGGCCTTGCCGGTCATGGGGTTGCGGCCGTTCCGTGCGGCGCGCTTGGCCACCGAAAAAGACCCGAAACCGACCAGGGTCACGCCGTCGCCCTTGGCGAGGGCGCCCCCGACCGCCCGGGTGAAGCCGTTGAGAGCCTTTTCTGCTGCCGCCTTGCTCAGGTTGGCGGATTTGGCGATGGCGGCCACGAGATCGGACTTGTTCATGCTTCTCCTCCCTTTGGATTGGAAAACCGGAAAACTCCCGCCTCCGGCGACCCACTTCCACCCATCGTTCCGGAGGCTATTGACTGTCAATGGGGATTACAATTGCTCTTCTTCCATTTGTCAAGAAAAATTGCCGATATCGTTTTAAAAAAACGGCCACAGCAATAAAAAATCCGAAAATGTCCGGGGAGGAATCGGAGAAGCCTGCTCGTGATGAGGGGCGGAATTAGGGAGAAGGTTTCCGTGCTTGCTCGATGTGGGCGATGATGGCCCAGATGGCCTCGGTGGAGAGGGAGGGGAAGCGGATTCCCAGGCCGAGCGGCTCCGCCCCCGATTTTTTCTGCCAGCACACGCTGCCGTGCACCTTGATGCGCATGGACGGCTCGGGGAAAACGAGGGCCAGATCCACCTCCGCCCCGATGGCGACCGGCAGCGAGGTCCGGACGAAAACGCCTCCCAGGCTGAGATTGGTGGCGGTCACCGTGTGCGTCCTGCCGCCTGCCGTGAGAGAGGCCGGCAGGTTCTGGCTGGACCGGAAGAACCGCCGCTGCAGGTCGTGCTCGACCAGGGATCGCTGCTGCTCGGCTTCGGCGGGGGCGTCGGCTTGAAAGAGCTCCAGGAGGGCGTTGATTTCTTCGTCGGAGAGGACGCGGCTCATGGGGGATCACCCTGTCTGGATTGTTCCGGGCTGGTAAGCCGAAGCAGGCCTTCGCGGAGAACATCCCCAGGGAAGTCAATCACCGCCTTCTTCCTCCGAGAACGCCTGCACCTGATAGGTCATGACCTCCAGCCCCGGGTAGCGCCAGGTATCGGGCGGCAGCCCGGCTTTCCGGCAGAGATGCGCCAGGAAGGAATCCGCCTGCGGCAGCTGCTCCCAGACCTGGGGCAGGAAAGTGGCGCCCGCCAGCCCCTTGCGGATGATCACCCCGTCCACGTGGGGGCGCAGCTTGGCGATGAGGTCGGCCCCATCGGCAAAGGCCAGCGGCTGGGGGGGGGTGAGCACGCTCACCTCGATCCGGACCCGCCCCAGCTCCCCGGCCCCAAGGGGCAGGAACCGGTGGTCCTGGAAGGCGGCGTTCACGGCATTGCGCCTCACGCCCTCGGCCAGGGGGGCGTCGCCGACCAGGCTCCCGATGCAGCCGCGCAGCTCCCCGCCGCTCTTGAGGCAGACGAAGGTGCCGCGGTTTTCCCGCAGAAGCTCCTCCTGGAGCGCGCTGGTCAAGGCCTCCTGTTCCGCCCCCGGCGGGGTGGCGCCGAGGCGGGCTTCCAGAGTCCGGCGGGCGAGCCTGACCAGAACCTGTCCTTGCTCGCGGGTGAGCTGCACCATGCTGTCCGCCATCGCTGCTCCGATTAAGGCCGACGATCCGGCCTGATAGGCCTCGCAAAAAGGCGCCGAGGGTGAACGATCGTGAAAGTTGGTTTTTCCGCCGTATCCGCCGCAAAGCCCGGAGAATGATGCGAGATCATTCCGATCTCATTCATTATAAATCCCGGTGGATTTTTTTTCATGGTAAGATGGCGCGGAAATGGAGCCGCCGATGAAAGGAATTTCCACCTTCACCCTCCTTGTCCTGCTGCTCGGGTCCCCCCGGTTCACCTGGGCGGCCGATTCCGACCGCGGCCAAACCCTGTTCGGCGACCCCGCCCTGGGCGGCTCCACCTGGGGGAAAAGCTGCCGGACCTGTCACGAGAATGGTGAAGGGCTGCGCAAAGGGTTTTCCGGGCAGGAGCGGTTCACCATCATGGGCTTGCACCAGAAGGGTCTCCCGGAAGCGATCGATTTTTGCATCCAGGTGACCATGCGCGGGGAAGGGCTGGAGCCGGGCAGCCGGGACCAGGCCGACCTGATGGCTTACCTGCGGAGCCTCGATGGAAAAGCATCTGGGAAATGACTGCCCTGGCGTAAGCGCTCACAGGCACCGAATCTGCTTTGTCAGCGGCCTGTTCGCGTACCCGAGTACAGCCTCACAGGCCGCTTTCGCGCATCTCCGGCACCTGTGATCGCTTACGAAAATGAGGCAGAAGCCGTCTCGACGCTCCCATGCCCCTATGATCGGTTACCCTGGCAGCTTTGGGGGCAAAAAAAAGCCCCCGGATCGCCGGGGGCTTGAAGTCGGTCTCGATGCCTTCCTAGCAGCCGCAGGAGCCGCCCGAGCCGCAGGAGCTCCCGCAGGAGCCGCCGCTGCCGCTCAGCGGCACCGGCGAGGAGATGGAGAACCCGGAGCGCGGCCCGGCATCGATGAAGTCGATCCGGATCTCGCGGCAGTTGGTGATGAGGCCCTTGTCCACCAGGAACTTCAGGCCGTCCACATCGTAGGTTTCGTCGCTGTCTTTTGGCTCATCCAGAGCCAGGCCCAGGGAGGGCCCGGCTCAGCCGCCCTGCATCACGGCGACGCGGATGGGGGAGTCGATATTATGCTGCGCCAGGTATTCCTTGAGATTTTTCTGTGCAAGCTCGGTTACTTCCAGCACGCGCTCACCTCCTGTCTTGAATGAAAGGATGTATTTCCAGGCAGAATGAACTGCGGAAATAGCGATTGTCGTCTCCGGTTACAGTAATAAATTTTAATTTTAAAAGCCACGAAAATATAAGTCAATCGCAATGAATCCCGGGATCGGGTAATATCCCGACAAATCAGCCGGATCGGACCATCTGCTTTTCCCAAAAGAAGGAAGAGGACGCCCATGAAGAAGCTGGTCATCTCCACCGGGGGCGGCGATGCCCCCGGCCTGAATGCGGTCATCTACGCGGTGGTCAACGCCGCCCACTCCCGCGGCTGGGAGGTGTACGGGAGCCGCAGCGGCTATCTGGGGCTGCTCGACCCCGAGCAGCTGGTCCCGCTCACCCCGGCCGTGGTGGCGGACATCACCCCCACCGGCGGCACCATTCTCGGCTCCACCAACAAGGGCAACCCCTTCGCCATGCCGGTGCGGAACCTGGCGGGCGATTACCAGATCCACGACGTCTCCGACCGGATCATGAAGAACTTCCAGCGCATGGGGTTCTACTGCCACATCGCGGTGGGGGGCGACGGCAGCCTGGAGATCGCCCACCGGTTCGCCAAGGAAAAAGGAATGCCGGTGGTAGGGGTGCCCAAGACCATCGACAACGATCTGCAGGCCACCCAGCGCACCTTCGGCTTCGACACCGCGGTCTCCACCGCCACCGAGGCCCTGGACAAGCTCCACTCCACCGCCAAGTCCCACGACCGGGTGATGGTGGTGGAGGTGATGGGCCGGGATTCGGGGTGGATCGCCCTCAACTCGGGCATCTCGGGCGGGGCGGACGTGATCCTCATCCCCGAGATCCCCTTCGATATCCAGTCGGTGTGTGAAAAAATCAGCGATAACGAGCTGCACGACAAGCATTACGCCATCGTGGTCGTGGCGGAAGGGGCGCGGGCCGCCAACCACGAGGTTGTCACCCAAGGCACGGGCGAGGTCGGCCGGGCGGAGGCCCTCTTGGGCGGCATCGGCCTCTGGGTGGCCAACATGATCCGCACCTGCACCGAAAAGGACACCCGTTCCCTCGTGCTGGGCCATCTCCAGAGGGGCGGCACCCCCACCACCTTCGACCGGCTGCTCGCCCTCCGCTTCGGGGCGGCGGCCGTGCGGCTCGCCGAGGCCGGGGAATTCGACCACATGGTGGCGCTCGCCACCCCCGACATGGTGGCGGTCCCCCTGGAACAGGCGATCAAATCGCGGAAGAAGGTCCCGCTCAGCAGCGACAAGATCATGACGGCGCGGGAGATCGGAATCTGCCTGGGAGAGTAAGCTCCAGCGGCACCGCATCCGCTTTCTCATCAGCCTGCTCACGTACAAAAGTACGCTTCCCTTTTCCGCGCAAACGGATGAGGAAAATCATTTCTCAGTGGGGCGCTCGTTCTCCAGCCTGGACATGTACTCCTCCCACTCGAGCGGCAGGGTGATCCGTTTCTTCGTGTTGCACTCCTTGCAGGAGGGGACCAGATTGGCTTTGGTGCTGCGGCCGCCCCGGCTGAGCGGCACCAGGTGGTCCATCGTGAGGGCGGCCGGCCCCACCTGGCGGCCGCAGTAGTGGCAGAGCCCGGGGGCGATCTTCTGCTGCCACCATCTGGTCTTGCGCAGCTCGCGGGCCTTGGCGCGCTCCCGGCGCACCGCGGCCTCGTCGATCCCGTCCAGGCTGAAATCCCCCTCACTCATCGGCAACCAATTCTCCCAGCAGCAGTTTCCTCGCCGCCCCCACCAGATAGAGCGAGCCGGCGACGCAGATGAGATCGTCCGGAGCGGCGATCTCCCGCGCCCGGTCCAGGGCGGCCGGGATCGCCGGGACGCACTCCGCCTTCGTCCGGGCCTCCTCCGGCAGCATGGCCAGGAGCTGCTCGGGGGTGGCGGCGCGCTCTCCCGCGGGCTTCGTGAGAAGCAGGCGGTGAGCCAGGGGGGCGATGGCCGCCAGCATGGGCGCCACGTCCTTGTCCGCCATGCTCGCCCAGACCAAAATCAGCTGCCGGTGGGGGAACGAGCCCAAGGCCGCGGCCAAACTTTCCACGCCAGCCGGGTTGTGGGCGCCATCGAGCAAGTAACGATACCGGGCGCCATTCGCGGGCGGGCCGGCGGGCAGCTCGAAATGCTCCAGGCGGCCCGGCCAGTGCACCTCCCGCAGCCCAGCCCGGATGGCGCTTTCCGGCACCGGCAGCCCCTTCCGGGCCAAAATCTCCTGGGTGGCGAGCGCCACCGCGCCGTTGGCGAGCTGGTGCCCGCCTTGCAGCCGGTACTCGATCCCGGCCAGCGGCGGGCCGGCCAGGGGGTGGTAACTCCAGCGGCCGCCCTCCTCCGGCTCCGCCCGGAAGTCCCGGCCGAGGAGATACAAATCGGCCCCCTGTTTCAGGCAGGTCGCCTCCACCACCATCCGGCTGGCGTCGTTCCCGACCCCGGCCACCACCGGCACCCCCGGCTTGACGATCCCCGCCTTCTCGCCGGCCACCGCTTCGAGAGTGGTGCCGAGGTACGCCTCGTGGTCCATGCTGACGTTGGTGATGACCCCCACCAGGGGGGTGATGACGTTGGTGGCGTCCAGGCGGCCGCCCAGCCCCACCTCCATGATCGCCACGTCCACCTGCCGGTCGGCGAACCAGAGCAGGGCCAGGGCGGTGGTGAATTCGAAATAGGTGATCTGCCGGCCGGCGAGGATGTCGTGGATCCGGGTGGCGTGGCGGGCGAATTCCTCCCGGGGGATGTACTCGTCGTTGATCCGGAACCGCTCCCGCACCGAGCTCAGGTGCGGCGAGGTGTAGAGCCCCGCCCGGTACCCGGCCCGGGAGAGCACCGCGAGCAGGGTGGAGGCCACCGACCCCTTGCCATTGGTCCCCGCGACGTGCACGA
>JAJYKH010000121.1 GCA_021788685.1 Deltaproteobacteria bacterium
GGCCCCAATGCTCCGCGAGGAGCCCGATTTCCGGGACCTGGAGCGGCTCTCCGCGGCCGAGGCGATTGCCATGCTGCGCCGGCTCGACACCGAGGGCATGACCCACAGCGTCTGGACCTTCAACACCCCCTTCATCGGCGCCCTCTGCAACTGCGACCAGAACTGCATGGCCTACCGATTCCAGCACCGGCTGGGGCTTGGGCGGGCCATGTGGAAGGGCGAATCCGCGGCGGCCATCGAAGAGGGGGCCTGCAGCGGCTGCCGGGAATGCCTGCGGCGCTGCTACTACGGCGCCATCCGCTACGACGGGCGGCGCAACGTCTGCCGGGTCGTCCCGGAGCGGTGCTGGGGCTGCGGGCTCTGCCGCACGGTGTGCGAAAACGGGGCCATCCGGCTGCTCGACCGGAATGGGCTTCCGGGGCTTGGCTGGTAGGCTGGAGGCCGGAGGTAAAGGCGACAGCAACGAGTGACAGGTGACAAGTAACGAGGGAAAGGCACACTCTACTCGTTATTTGTCACTCGTTACCTGTCACTTTTCTCAAGCCTCCATCCCATCTCTTTTTTCCTCGACAGGCAGCCCCACCCGCTTCCACAATGAAAATAAAGGCTTCATCCACCATCCACAAGCCAAGGGGGACTGCCCATGAAAACCCGAGCCCTGCCGTCTCTGGTCCTGCTGATCGCCATCCTCATGCTGCCCGCATGGAGCGCGGCCTTCCCTCCCGGCGGCGGAAAGGGGCTGGCTTCTGCTGTCAAGCTGAAGGGCAAGGACCTCTGGGGGCCGGGGCCGAAAGGGCATCGGTTCGCGGCGATCAAGGACATCGTCGTGGCCGGGGACGGCAAGTCCACCTATCTCGTCCTCTCCCGGGGCAGCGCCTTCGGCAATTACGGCCGCATCCACCTCATTCCCTGGCAGGCGGCTGCGCCCAAAATCGAGAAGAGGGGAGTCAGGATCGCTTTTGACGAGAAAGTGGTCGATCAATCGCCTGCTCTCCCGAGAAACGAGTGGCAGCCCGCCTTCGTCACCCCCGGCTACATCGAGGAGGTCAGTGCCTACTACCGGCGGGTTATGCAGCAGCAATCGAAGTAGCGCGCTTTCCAGCTTTCACTCCCGCTGCCAGGTGAACAGCTTCGAGCCCACCGCCAGAAAGAGCACCGCCATGAGCGCGAGCGCCAGCAAGTGGTATTTCAGCTCGAACAGCCCGGCCCCTTCGTTCATGACCATCCGGGCCCCTTCCACGATGTAGGTGAGGGGGAAGAACCGGGAGATCTGCCGGACCCAGGGCCGGGCCCCCTCCAGCGAAAACCACACCTCGGAGAGAAACATCATCGGCAAGGCGATCAGGTTGAGGAGGCCTTCCGCGAATTCTTCGCTGCTGCTCCTGGAGGCCACCACCAGCCCGAGGGCGATGAGGCAGAAACCGCCCACCGCGAAGACCAGGACCAGGTCGAGGTAGGAGCCGCGGGTCTTGAAGCCGTAAAGGAGGCTGCAGCCCGCGAACACGGTGCCGGTGCTCGCCAGGAGGACAATGAGGCGGGAGATGATCTGGGCGGTGAGGAACTCCCATGGCCGGGTCGGGGTGACGCTCAGCCGTTTGAGCACGCCGTTCTTGCGGTAGCGGACCACCACGTAGCCCACCCCGTACAGGGCGCTGAACATCATGTTCATGGCGAGCACGCCGGGGAAGAGCCATTCCAGGTAGGAGACCGGCGGCATGGAGAGCGGCTGCCCGGCCGTGGCCGCCGGCATGCGGGTAAAGAGCAGCCTCTCCAGGGTCCGGCCCCTGGCGGAGGCGCGATCAAGCCAATAACGGCCGGAGCCGGGATCGATCACCAGGTCGAGGCGGTGGCGGGCGAGACCGTCCAGGGCCTCTTTTCTGGACGCGAAGGGCACCAGCTTGGCGGTGGGGGCCTCCCGCAGGTTGCGGTACTGGGGGGCGACCGGCCCCGCGCCGGGCAGCTTGGCCCCGAGCACGCCC
This sequence comes from Deltaproteobacteria bacterium, assembly GCA_021788685.1. Taxonomy (GTDB): domain Bacteria; phylum Desulfobacterota; class Desulfobulbia; order Desulfobulbales; family UBA5123; genus JAJYKH01. The sequence continues at coordinate 1,980 of JAJYKH010000121.1, forward strand.
ACGGTGAACAGGGTGTTGCCGCCGCCCGCGAACATGGTGCTGAACCCGGCGATGATGAGGAACGGGAACAGGAGATTCCAACCCAGGGCGGAGCGGTCCCGATAGAACTCGATGATCCGCGCTTTGGCGATGGTCCAGATCCGGTTCCACATGGGGCGTTGGAGGTTGGAGATTAGAGATTGGAGGCAGAGGCGAAAGGCAAAGATCAAAACCAAAACTCTTTCTGAATCCCTTCCGCTGCATTCGAGGTTCAGGCAAGCAGAGGCAAAAGGCCTCAAACCTCAAGCGAAGCGCTCCTCTAACCTCAAACGGTTTTCATGGCCGCAACTCTCGGCCGGTCAGCTGCAGGAACAGGTCCTCCAGGTTGGGGGCGCGCACGGTGAGGCCGGAGAGGTCGACCTCCGCCGCGAGCAGTCCCCGCAGGCTCGCGGCCACGTCGTCGGTGTGGATCTCGGTGCGGTTCTGCCGCTGGCGCCAGCGGCCGGGGATGGCCGGTTGCCGGTCCGGGGGAACGGGCACCGGCAGGACGATGGCCGCGCCGGTGAGATAGCGTTCCACCAGCTCGGCCGGGGTGCCCAGGGCGATGATCCGGCCCCGGTCCATGATCGCCACCTGGTCGCAGAGGAGCTGGGCTTCCTCGATGTAATGGGTGGTGAGGACGATGGTCTTGCCGGCCTTCTTGATCCGGTCGATGATCTCCCACAGGTAGCGCCGGGTCTGGGGGTCGAGGCCGGTGGTCGGCTCATCGAGGAAGATGAGCTCCGGGTCGTTCGCCAGGGCCATGGCGAGGAAGAGGCGCTGCCGCTGGCCCCCTGAGATCATGCGGTTGTCGCGGTCCAGGATTTCTTCCAGGCGGCAGGCGGCGATAAGCTCAGGAAGCGGCGTCCGCCGGTCGTAGAGATTGCGGAACATCGCCAGGGTTTCCCGCACGGAAAGGAACTGGGGCAGCTCGGTCCTCTGGAACTGGATGCCGATCTCCTGGCGAAAGCCTGGCCCCCGGGGGGCGCCCTTGTAAAGAACCTTCCCGGCGGTGGGCGCGAGAATCCCCTCGATCACCTCGATGGCCGTGGTCTTGCCGGCCCCGTTCGGGCCCAAAAGCCCGAAGCAGGTACCCGGTCCGATGGCGAGATCGATCCCGTCCACCGCCCGGATCTCCCGGAAGTTCTTGACCAGCCCGTTGGCCTCCAGAATGGGACCTTCCGGGGACGTTCCGCCCGGGCCGGGCGGCAGGTGGTGGTCTTTGGCAGGGAGAAAGGAGGTCATCGGGTTCTTTTCTCCGACCGGATGATCCGGAACCCCCGAAAGCTCAGCCGGAAAGTGATCGGAAGCGGCCAGGCGGGAAACCGGGTCTCTCAGGCCGCGGCGTGCAGCCGCTCCGAGAGCGCCGGGATGGCATGCACCCAGATGTCCTCGATGCGCTCGGCAAAGCAGATCTCCATCTCCTCCCGCACCTCCTCGGGCAGATCCTGCAGGTCCTTTTCGTTGTCCAGGGGGAGGATCACCCGCTTGATCCCAGCCCGGCGGGCCGCGAGGAGCTTCTCCTTGATGCCGCCCACCGGCAGCACCAGGCCGCTCAGGGTGATTTCGCCGGTCATGGCCGTGTCGTTGCGGGTGGGCAGGCCGGTGTAGAGCGAGGCGAGGGCGGCGGCGATGGTCACCCCGGCCGAGGGGCCGTCCTTGGGGATGGCGCCGGCCGGCACGTGGATGTGGACCGGCCGCGGCGGCTGGGGGAGATCGAGCAGCCCGCTGCGGGAGACCACGTAGCTGTTGGCGGCCTGGGCCGACTCCTTCATCACCTCACCCAATTGGCCGGTGAGGGTGAATTTTTCCCCTTCCGGCAGGGTGATCGCCTCCACGTAGAGGACGTCGCCGCCGGTTTCGGTCCAGGCCAGGCCGGTGGCCACCCCGGGCGGCAGCTTCTTGCGGGCCTGCTCGATGAAGAACCGTTCCGGGCCGAGCAGCCCGGCCAGGTCCCCCGGCCGGACCTCGATGGGCTCGGTCCGCCCCTGGGCGAAATGGACCGCCGCCTTGCGGGCCAGCCGGCCCAGCATGCGCTCCAGCTCCCGTACCCCCGCCTCCCGGGTGTAGCGGCGGATGACCGCCATGATCGTCTCGTCCGGAATGGTGAGCTGGGCCCCGGTCAGGCCCGCCTGCTCCCGCCGGCGGGGCAGGAGGTAGCGGCGGGCGATCTCGAGCTTCTCCTCGTCCGAATAGCCGGAGAGGGGGATGGTCTCCATGCGGTCGCGCAAGGGGCCGGGCACGGTCTCCACCGTGTTGGCGGTGGTGATGAAGAGCACCCGCGAGAGGTCGAAGGGCAAATCGAGGTAGTTGTCCCGGAAGGCGAAGTTCTGGGCGGGGTCGAGGATCTCCATGAGAGCGGCGGCCGGGTCGCCCCGGAAATCGCGGCCCAGCTTGTCCACTTCGTCGAGCATGAGGAGCGGGTTGCTCACCCCGGCCCGCCGCAGCGCCTGGATGATCCGGCCGGGCATGGCCCCGATGTAAGTGCGCCGATGCCCGCGCAGCTCCGCTTCGTCGTGCATGCCCCCCAGGCTGAACCGCTCGAACTTGCGGCCCAGGGCCCGGGCGATGGATTGGCCGAGCGAGGTCTTCCCCACCCCGGGAGGACCCACGAAGCAGAGGATGGGGGCCTGGGCCTCGGGATTGAGCTTGAGCACCGCCAGGTGCTCGAGGATGCGCTGCTTGATCTCCTTCAGGCCGTAATGGTCCTCGTCGAGCACCTGCCGGGCGTGGCCCAGATCGAGGATGTCCCGGGTGGACTGGCGCCAGGGCAGCTCCAGGATCAGCTCCAGGTGGGTCCGGGTCACCTGGTAGTCGGGGGCGATGGGCGGCATCTGCTCCAGGCGCAGCAGCTCGCGCTCCACCTCCTTGCGGATTTCCTCCGGCAGCTCGGCCTCCTCGAAGCGGCGGCGGAGCTCGCTCGCCTCCGCCTCGCCCGGGCTCTCCTCCCCCAGCTCCTCCCGGATGGTCTGGAGCTGCTGGCGGAGGATGTAGTCGCGCTGCTCCCGGCTCATTTCCGATTCGGCCTTCTTGGCGATGTTCTGCCGGATCTCGAGCACGCTCACCTCGTGGGCGAGGTAGCGGTGCATGAGCTGGAGGGCGTCCTCCACCGAGGGCGCCTCCAGGAGGGCCTGGGACTTGGGCACGTCAAGCGAGAGCAGCACCCCCAGCAGGTAGACGAGATGCAGGGGGTGCTCCGCCTCCGCCATGAAGGGAGGGAAGACGATCTGAGCGCCGGCCTGGCTCAGGGAGAAGTACCTGCCGGCCAGATCCATGAGCTCCCGCTGCAGGGCCTCCACCTCGGTGCCCCCCTGCATCGGCATGGGAAGCGACCGGCACCGGACCTGGAGATGGGGCTCGATCTTCTCGAACTCCAGGACCTGCACCCGCTCCAGCCCGTGAACCATGTATTCGTGGGCGCCGGCGTCGGTCTTGTTGACGGTCTTGATCACCACCCGGGTGCCGACCGGGTACAGGTCTTCCGGCTGGGGCTCTTCGACGTCCGGCTCTTTCTGGGCCAGGATGACCAGGGTCTGGTCCTCGCTCGCCACCGCCTGCTCCATGGCCGCGAGCGAGGCGGCCCGGCCCACGGAAACGGGAATGGCGAGGAAAGGAAAGACCACGGAGTTCTTGAGGGGGAGCACCGGCAGGGAATAGGTGCGGTTCACTTCGCCCATGGGACCTCCTCGGGGGAAATGCTTGTTCTCTCCCCTTCAGTGCATCACAGGCCCAGGGGGTTGTCAAATTTGATGGCGCCGCAAAAAGCCCATCGACGGCGTTGCCGCGGGTCGCGAAGTGCTCGCCGAACCTTCATGTACGCCTCCGCTTTCGCGACACCACGGCGCCTTGTATATCGGACTGTTGCGCTTAGCCATCTGAATGCTCCCGCCGGACCACTGCGGGCTGAGGAAAAGAAAAATCAGGATCACTGCCAGCAGAACGAGCGCAACCCACAGCCATGTCTTTCTGTCGCGCTTGATTCTCCGGCCGGCCCTGCTCCTCATGCCTCGCCTCCCCAGTCAAATTCGACCATGGCGGAAGATGCCGTGCAAACGCGGTTGGAATCCGGCAGTGGCTGAACGGCGGGCGGTGGCTCAGCCGTTTTCCGTCAGCTGGCCGATGATGAGGCCGTAAAAGCTCTGGCCGGCGCCGCGGTAATGCCATCCCAGGTGGGCCTGGCAATTGGCGCACAGGGCGAAGCACCAGCTGAACCCCGGAAACCAGCTGAACTCGCTGGTGGCCTGGCCGCGGCTCACGCAGCCGGCGGCCGCGGCAAAGCAGCCGATCTGGAAAACGATGCCCAGGGGATTGGGGAAGGTGTGCTGATGGCGGCCGTTCACCTCCATGCCGTGGCTGGAAGAGGTGACCGGATGATGGCAGGAGCGGCAGCGGATGAGGCGTTCTCCCTTTTCCTTCTCCTGGGCCTTTGTTTCATTCTCTTCTCCCAGGCCGGCGGTGACCCGGGTCTGGGGCTCCCCCTGGAGCAGGGCCAGAGGGGCCGGCTTGCCCCTCAGGGCAACGGGAATGGTGAAGCCCCGGGCCGGCGGCGGCATCATGGTCGCTGAACGCATCGCCACGGCAGATGGTCTCCTCGGGTGCTCAAGGGCGGCGTTTCGTCTTCCCACAACTATTTTTTATACCACGGTGCCGTTCTCGCCGGCAAGCGATGGTGCCCGCCGCCATTCAGGGGGGGCGGGAGGCGCGATGGGGACGATAGGCATGGTGCCCGTGCACTCCTGCCATTGCCGGTCCGCGGCTTCATGGGAGACCAAGAGGGAGGAGCGGGGAGTTTTTTCTTTCAGACTTCCTGGAACCCGAAGGTGGCGATGATTTCCATCATCCTTTCGATTTGAACCGGATCGGGCTCCTGCTCCTGGCCGTCGGCCTCGATCAGGTCCTTCTCCCGGTAGAAGGTGCCTCCCCAATACCATTCCCGGGTGACGGCGCCCAGCTCAACCGGCGGTCCGTCTTCCCGGCAGAGGATGCCATGGCGGAACCAGAGGCAGGTGCCATCCGGGTGCACGACCGCCGGCCCGTCCTCCCGGTGCAGGACGCCATGGCGGTAGTAGCGCCTGGTGCCGTCGGCACGCTCGTAGGCCGGCCCGTCCTCCCGGTGGAGCACGCCGTTGCGGCGCCACATTACCGCCCGGGGCGTGCTGATCACCTCGATGCCGCCGGGCAAGAACCTTCTGGACATGCAGCTTCCTCCTTACAAACATGAGCCGGAGTTGTCGCGGGGCCGGGACCTCTGGCCAGGAACGACCGAGACTCATGCAACCCTCGTGCCTGGAGGGCTTTGGCCGGGAAACGGCCTTACAGCAAGGAGTTACGGGTGAATGCCAGCGGCAGGGGACGGGCGGTATTTCGCCTTTGCGGAAAACCGGCGGGAAAATTCCACGGGTTGGGAGAATGACGGATTTTCGGCTCGCGGCACCCCGCTCGCCAGGACGGCACGGCGGCCCCTTCCGCCGGGATCGGAGCGGCGGAGGCGGTTTCCGCCATACCGGAAGGAATGCTGCCGGGTCAGCGCAGCCCCTTGATGAACCCTCCCACCGCCTGTTCGCCCTGTTCCTCGATGAGGCGGATGGTGGCGGTGCCGATGACGGCGATATCCGCCTTGCCGGTGAGAAGGGCCACGTCCTCCCGCCGG
>JAJYKH010000122.1 GCA_021788685.1 Deltaproteobacteria bacterium
TTTCATCCGTCGTTTTGTAATCTTCTATATGCTAATCAGCATATTAGCATCATGGCTTCGCGTCAATACAGCACGAGAAATGCTTGACAAATCCAAATGTCAAAAGCTCAAATTCCAAAGTTCGAATGGTAAAGAATCCAGGCATCAAGGCATTCAGGCTTGATTTGGCATTTCGATTTTGAGCTTTGAGCTTATTAACGACCTGGCGCCCCGAATTTGGCAATGTAGATCCATTCGGGACTTTTCGTGCAAAATACCGGGGTCTTCTTCGAAAACTGGAACACGGTCTCCAATTGGTATTCCGGCTTCCCCCAGTATGTGTACGCCACCCACGCCCGCGATATGAATTCGTCTTCGCAGTGGGTAAACTGGTCACAGGGTTCCGTCCTCATTCAGCGGGGTACCCTACCTACCCAAGTAATGGTAAGATTAGTGGATCGCTGACCGGCGATCAGAACGCCGATTGGGACTTAATGTTGTTGTTACTTGGGCAGTAAGTGTCAGATTCCGCACTTGTGACCGAGCCCGGGACGGGGCGTCAGACCGTCTGCCTGGTGAAGGACCCGGAGGGGTATCGAAACCTCTGTCTGCTGCTCACCGCCCGCCACACCGCTACCGGCTTCGATCTGGGCCGGGCCGCGACCGCCCACGGCGCGGGCCTGGTTCTCCTGGCCGCTGATCCTAAGCTGCTTTCCCTCTGGGCCGGGCAGGGGCTCGATGTGGCCGCTGCCCTCTCCGGCCTGCCGGCGGCCAGCCAAAAGCTTCACCGCCAAGCCCGGCGGCTGGGGGTGCCGGCCGCGGCCGTGCCGGCGAGCTATTTTCTTGCTCCCGAGGACCACCGGATCCATTGTTTGCTGCGGGCCATCGCCGGCCGCACCTCGCTTTCCCGCCTGCCGGCAGGGGAGTGCCTGCCGCCCGGGGCCCGGCTGCCGGCGCCCTCCGAATTCCTGCGGCGCTTTCATCTCTGGCCGGAGGCGATCGAAAACACCCAGGTTATCGCTGATCGTTGCCGGTTCACCGGCCCCGATTTCGGGACGGTGCTGCCGCCTTACGAGCGGGCGGACGGCCGGGCGGCGCCGGATGTCCTGCGCGAAGAGGCCTTTGCCGGGGCCGGGCGCCGCTACGGCCTGCCTCTCCCCGAAAAGGTGACCGCCCGGCTGGAGCATGAGCTTGCGATCATCGTCGCCAAGGGGTTCGCCTCCTACTTCCTGGTGGTGCAATCGATCATCCGCCGCTATCCGCGCATCTGCGGCCGGGGCTCAGGCGCCGCTTCGCTGGTCGCCTACTCTCTGGGGATCACCAACGTCTGCCCGGTCAAGCACGACCTCTATTTCGAGCGGTTCCTCAACCCGGGCCGCAGCGATCCGCCCGACATCGATATCGATTTCGCCTGGGACGAGCGGGACGAGGTCCTGGCCGCGGTGCTTGCCGAATACGGCACCCGGGCGGCCATGGTTTCGAGCCATATCCCGTTCCAGCCCCGGATGGCCCTGCGGGAGACCGCCCGGGCGTACGGCCTGCCCGAGGCGGAGATCGGCCGGGTCACCAGGCGCCTGCCCTGGCTGCGCCACGCCTTCGAGGAGGATGGAGACCTGCCGGCGCACCTTGCCGCGCTCCCCGAGCTGCGGGGGGCGGATCTCGCCGACCCTTGGCCGGAGATCATCCGCCTTGCCGCCGGGCTGGTGGGCATTCCCCGTCATCTCTCGGTCCACCCCGGCGGGGTGGTGATCACCCCCCGGCCCATCGCCGAATACGTGCCGGTGGAGCGGGCCCCCAAGGGGGTGCCCATTATCCAGTGGGAAAAGGACGGGGCCGAGGAGGCGGGGCTGGTGAAAATCGACCTGCTCGGCAACCGCAGCCTGGGGGTGATCCGGGATGCTATCGCCAACCTCCGGGCAAACGGCTGCCAGCTCGACGAATCCCGGTGGGAGCCGGAGGACGACCCGGCCACCCAGGAGACCGTGGCCGCAGGTCGGACCATGGGCTGCTTCTATATCGAAAGCCCGGCCATCCGGCTGCTCCAGCAGCGGGCGAAACGGGGCGACTTCGAGCACCTGGTCATCCATTCGAGCATCATCCGGCCGGCGGCGAACGATTTCATCCGCGAGTACCTGCGGCGGCTGCACGGCGGTGCGTGGCAACCCCTCCACCCGCTCCTTGCGGAAGTGCTCGCCGAGACTTACGGCATCATGGTCTACCAGGAGGATGTCTCGAAAACCGCGGTGGCCCTGGCCGGGTTTTCCCACGCCGAGGCGGACGGACTCCGCAAAGTGCTCTCCAAGAAAGACCGGGCCCGGCGGCTGCGGGACTACCGGGAGCAGTTCTTCGCCGGGACGAAGGAAAGGGGGATCGGGCCGGAAGAAACCGAGGCCCTCTGGCAGATGATGATGAGCTTCGACGGCTACTCCTTCTGCAAGCCCCACAGCGCGAGCTACGCCCGGGTCTCCTTCCAGGCGGCCTACCTGAAGACCCATTTTCCGGCCGAGCTCATGGCCGCGGTGATCAGCAACCAGGGCGGCTACTACCGAGCCTCGGCCTACGTCTCGGAGGCCCGGCGGCTGGGGCTTGTCATCATGCCTCCGGATGTCAATGCAAGCGGTATCCACTGGCATGGAAAGGGCCGGGAGCTGCGGGTGGGGCTGATGGCGGTGAGAGACCTCGGCCGTGGCACCCAGGAGAAGATCGTGGAGGAGGGGCGTCGGAAGGAATTCCGGTCGCTCGCCGATTTCTTCCGGCGGGTGCGGCCGGACGAAGAGGAAGGCCGGAGCCTGATCCTGGCAGGGGCCCTGGACGGCCTCCACCCCGGCTGGGACCGGACGGCCCTGCTCTGGGAGGCGGCCCGCTGGCAAAAGCGAGAGCGGGAAGCCGGAACCGCTCTCTTCGATGAGCCTGTGCCGGAGCCACCCCCCTTGCCGGCAACGCCCCCGCGGGAGCGGTACCGGAGAGAGCTCCGGGTGCTGGGGTTTTTATGCGACCGCCACCCCATCACTCTCTGCCGCTCGGGTGCGGCCGCACATATGGTCAAGGCGGCCGACCTGCACCGGAATCGGCACCGGCAGGTGCGGCTTGCCGGCTGGCTCGTCACCGGCAAGACGGTCAGCACCAAGAAGGGAGAGCCGATGGAATTTTTGACCTTCGAGGACGAGACAGGCTTGGTGGAGACCACCTTCTTCCCCCGGGTCTACCAGCGCTGCTGCCACCTGCTGGAGGCGGACCGCCCCTTCCTTCTCACGGGTAAGATAGAGGAGGAATTCGGGGCACTCACGTTGACGGTGAGCGACGCCCGGAGGCTGTGAGTGCGCAAATAGGTCGTTCAGCGCGGAGATCGACCGGAAACCCGGCAATCGCTGGAGAAGATGCTCGCAGTTGAGCCCGGATCGGCTCGATCAGCGAGCAGGGTGATCGAGAGGAAGAAACGGCGGGAAGGTCATGCCGCGCAATATGCAGGGGTGCCACTATGCCCGTGTATGATAAGGGTGGACTTGGGCCAGGCCAGCAATCTGGGACTCCCTCTTTTTTCTTGCCAGGGGTCCGCTTCCTGAGCGCCGCAATTCCCCGGCTTCGCAGCATTTACTGTAAAAATATTGTATCCGTCACCAAAACCGCGTAAAATGCTCTCGGTTCAGCAAGTCCGGTTCGTCCCGGCGGGAGGATTCCTCCCTGCCCAGGTCCCTTCCCTTTTTTCAGGCATTCCATGGAGCACCCCATGCATTCCGACCGGCAGAGAGAAAGACAAAGAGGCTTTTCCCTGATCGAGCTGATGATCGTCATCGTCATCCTGGGGCTGCTCGCCTCCCTGGTGGCCCCGCGCCTGATGGGCAAGCTGCAGAAGGCGGAAAATCAGACCGCCAAGACCCAGGTCGAAATGCTGATGACCGCCCTTGACTCCTACCGGCTCGACATGGGCCATTATCCCACCGATCAGGAAGGCGGGCTGGAGGCCCTGGTGCAGAATCCCGGCGGCGACCGGTGGGCTGGACCCTATCTGAAAAAGGGACTTCCCCTGGACCCGTGGCACAATGCTTATCATTACAAATGCCCCGGTGAGCACGGCGACGTGGATGTCTTTTCTTATGGCGCCGACAACCAGCCCGGGGGCACCGGCGATGCCGCGGACGTGGTCAGCTGGGAGTAACTCCCACGGAAAGGACTCCACATTCCGATTTGGTGCCGTGCATGGGCGTTAGCCTGTCTGGCGCCACTCCGGTTGGTCCGGCGCCTCACCATGCCGAGCAGTCCTTTGCCTGACCATCGCCTGGTCCGCGTCGCCCCCGAACCGGAAACGTTTGCGGCTGCAATCCCTCCGGAACCCTTTGACGATTCGCAAAAGCGGACAACATACATTCGTGGACCGTCGGCGGAGCGGCTTTATGCTGCCCCCGGCCATCCCGAACTATTTTCTATTTTCAAAACGGTATGATATGATCTCATCCGGAGGAGGGGCCGGCGCCAGCTTTCCTGCCCGCAGGCCGGGACCTCGGTCCGGATAACCTTGCCGAGAGGTTCTCATGCGTCAAACGGTCCTCTTCGAGAAAGATGAAAAGCTTGGGGAGCTGTTGATCAATAGCGGCAAGCTCCGGCCCAACCAGCTCGAGCGGGCCCTTTCCCATCTCGCCACCGTTCCACAGAGCCTGGGCGAAATCCTCGTTTCCCTTGGCTTCATCAGCGAGGAAGATCTACTCGCCGCCCTCGCCCGGCAGCTTCAAGTCCAAATGTACGCCCCCGCCCCCGAAGACGAGTTCCTGCCGGTCGAGATCTCGCAGCTTTTCCACCGGGAGCATCCTTTCGCCCTCTTGAAGCGGGAGGAGAAGAGCATTCTGGTGCTCCACGACCCCATGGACGGCGACATCCTGTCTGCGGCCGAGATCCTGCTCGCCCAGCCCTTCGAGATCCACCTCACCACCGAGGCCCAAATCCGGAAGATGGTGGACGACCACTACGGCCTGGCCTTGGAAGAGAGCGGACACGAGGAGCTGATCGATGTGGCGGATATCGACAAGCTCAAGGACATGGCTTCCGAGGCCCCGGTGATCAAGTACGTCAACAACCTGATCGACGTGGCGGTGGGCCGGCGGGCGAGCGACATCCACATGGAGCCCTTCGAGGAGGGGCTCTACATCCGGCTGCGGATCGACGGCATCCTCCACGAGTACGAAATCCCCCCCCGCTCCATGCAGCCGGCGATCATCTCCCGGACCAAGCTGCTCGCCGGGCTCGATATCGCCGAGCGCCGCCTGCCCCAGGACGGCAAGATCTCCATGCGCATCTCCGGCAAGGAGATCGACCTCCGGGTCTCCACGATGCCCACGGTGTTCGGGGAGGGGGTGGTGATCCGTATCCTGGAAAAAGGCAACATCATTCTCGAAATGAACCAGCTGGGAATGCGGCCGGCCGTGGAGCAGAAATTCCGGCGCCTGATCTCGCTCCCGGACGGCATCATCCTGGTCACCGGCCCCACCGGCAGCGGCAAGACCACCACCCTCTACTGTGCCCTCAACCACATCAATACCGGCAACAACAAGATCATCACCATCGAGGACCCGGTGGAGTACCAGCTGCATGGCATCAACCAGATCCAGGTGCGGCCGGAGATCAAGCTCACCTTCGCCCGGGGGCTCCGCTCCATCGTCCGCCAGGACCCGGACGTGATCATGGTGGGCGAGATCCGGGACCTGGAAACCGCCGAGATCGCGGTGCAGTCCTCCCTTACCGGCCACCTGGTGTTCAGCACCCTGCACACGAACGACTCCATCTCCGCGGTCATCCGTATGGCCGATATCGGCGTGGAGCGGTTCCTGATCGCCTCCTCGCTCCGGGGGGTGCTGGCCCAGCGGCTGGTGCGGCGCATCTGCCCCCACTGCAAGGAGGAGCGCGGACCGATCTCGGAGTTTCTCGGCCACACGCCGGCGGGCGGCGATTTCCCGCTCCATGCCGGCAAGGGCTGTCCCCACTGCGCCCAGACCGGCTATTCGGGCCGGGTGGGCCTTTACGAGATCCTGATGATCGACGAGGACCTGAGCCGGGGCATCTCCCAGGGGACGGACCTGGACGGCTTGCGCAAGATCGCCGAGCGGAAGGGGTTCCAGAGCATGTATGCCGACGGGCTCGAAAAGGTCCGGGAAGGCCTCACCACGTACGCGGAGGTGGTCCGGGTGAGCCGGGGCGACATGGGGTCGGTGGAAAATGGCTCTTTATAAGTACCGCGCCCTCGGGGCGGAAAACGACCTGCGGGAAGGGGTCCTGGAAGAGATCGACAAGATGGCGGTCGCCCGGAAGCTCATGCTCCAGGGGCTGCGCCCCCTCGAGATCCGGCCGCACCGCGAGGGGGGGCGCTCCCGCCTGGCGCTTTCCTTCAAGGGATTCGGGCAGGACAAGATCACCAAGAAGGACATCGAGTTCTTCACGAAGCAGGTGGCCTTGCTCCTCAATGCCGGCCTGTCGCTCGACGCCTCCCTGCGGGTGATGAAGGAGCACAGCCACAAGCCGTCCTTCCGGGACTTCACGGTCCAGATCGAGCGCAAGCTCAAGGAGGGCAAGTCGTTTTCCCAGGCCCTTGCCGATTTTCCGAAGCACTTCTCGCCCATGTACGTCAACATGGCCAGGGCCGGGGAAGAGGGGGGCATCCTCCCGGCCATGCTGATGCGCATTTCCGAATACCAGGGCGCATTCCAGGAGCTGAAGTCGTTCATCATCTCTTCTTCCATCTATCCCTTGATCCTGCTGGCGGTGGGGTTCGTCGCCATCCTCATCCTGATCACCACCATCCTGCCCCGGTTCGAGGTGCTGTTCGAGGGGATGGGGCGGGATCTCCCCGCGAACGTCAAGCTCCTGATGGCCATCTCCCGGCTGATCAGCCATCATTTCTTCATCGTCTTCCTGCTGGCGGTTGGCATCCCCGGCGCCATCGTCTCCTACCTGCGGACGCCGAGCGGCAAGGAGCTCCGCGACCGGGCGATGCTCCGGTTGCCCTTGCTGCGCGGCCTCGTGCGGGACCTGGAAACCACCCGCATTTTCCGGACCCTGGAGGTGCTGGTGAACAACGGCGTCCACCTGGCCACCGCCCTCAAGATCAGCAGCGGGGTCGCCGGCAATCGGGCCTACCAGCGGCTGCTGGAGCGGGCCACCGCAGCCCTCAAGGAGGGGCGGCAGATCGGGCAGCGCCTCAAGAGCGGCGGCCTCCTGCCGGACATGGCCGCCGACCTGCTCTCCATCGGCGAGGAATCCGGCCGGGTGGGACCGGTATGCGGCCAGATCGCCGATCACTACGAAAACGAGGTAAAGGTGCGGATCAAGCGGCTGCTGTCCCTGATCGAGCCTTCCTTCATCCTGGTGATCGCGCTGGTCGCCGGCTACGTGGTCTTCTCCATGCTGTCGGTGATCCTCAGCATCAACGACATAGCGGGATAGAGGCCGTGAACAGTGATGGCTAAGCACAAGAATTCGATCTACGGCGTTGCGGCGGGTCGCGAAATGCTCGACGTACCATACTGTACGCCTCCGCTTTCGCGACGCCACCGCGCCTTGTATATCGAATTCTTGTGCTTAGCCACCCGAGGCAGAATTGGACTTTTTGCGAGATTGTCAA
>JAJYKH010000123.1 GCA_021788685.1 Deltaproteobacteria bacterium
AGCCCGCACCACCTTGAGCAGCTCCTGCCAGCCCGCCGCCGGCAGGCTCTTTTGCTCCTTCACCTCCACCCGGAAGGTCTTTCCCAGGTATCCCTTGATCTGGGGGTAAAGGCCGAGGGCGCTCCGGTATTCGGGAATGAGAGGGATCTGGGGGCCGACGGTGGTCACCAGATGGGCCTTCTCCTTATGGGAGGCATCGAACTCATAGCAGGCGGGTTTCCACCGGCAGGGGCGGATGGCGCCAAGGACCAGCTCCTTGCCGGTAAGCTGCTCCCGGAGTCCCTGCACGAATCCCTGGTCGGCGAACTGGTCCGCCGAGTGGAGGTCGTTTTCCAGGAGGAAGTTGATCATGCTTTCCCAGATGTTGATCCGGTCGAGGTAGGTGACGATCCGCTGGTAGCCGGAGAGCTTGCGGAGGACGCCGATCAGCGGCTCGTCGGCCACAATTTCCTCCGTTCCGTCCACCACCACCCGCATGAGCTCGCTCGCCTGCCGGAAGAGGTAGCCGCTCAGAGCGTCCTCGTCCTTGAAGAACTGCTCCTTCTTGCCCCGGCCCAGCCGATAGAGGGGCGGCTCGCCGATATAGACGAAGCCGCCCTCGATGAGGGGCTGCATCTGCCGGTAGAAGAAGGTGAGAAGCAGCGTCCGGATGTGGGCGCCGTCCACGTCGGCGTCCGTCATAATGATGATCTTGTGGTAGCGGAGCTGCTCGGGGTTGAAGTCCTCCTTGCCGATGCCGGTGCCGAGCGCGGCGATGATCTGCTTGATCTCCTCGCTCGAGAGGATCCGGTCGAAACGCGCCTTTTCCACATTCATGATCTTGCCGCGGAGTGGGAGCACTGCCTGGAAGGCCCTATCCCTCCCTTGCTTGGCCGAGCCGCCGGCCGAATCGCCCTCAACGAGGAAGATCTCCCGCTTGGCCGGGTCCTTGGTCTGGCACTCAGCCAGCTTGCCCGCCATGAGGAGATCGAGCCCCGGCCCCTTCTTGCGGGAGAGCTCCTTTGCCCGCCGGGCCGCTTCCCGGGCCCGGGCCGCATCCACCACCTTGCCCAGGATCTTCTTAGCCTCGGCGGGATGCTGCTCCAGATACACCGAGAGCTTTTCGTTGCAGATCGATTCGACGATGGACTTGACCTCGGTGTTGCCGAGCTTGGTCTTGGTCTGCCCTTCGAACTGGGGATTGGGCACCCGCACCGACACCACGCAGGTGAGCCCTTCCCGCACGTCGTCGCCCCCCATTTTCTCCCGGAGGTTCTTGGGCACGATGTCGTCCGAGGCGTAGCGGTTGATGCACTTGGTGAGAGCCGCCCGGAATCCCGCCACGTGGGAGCCCCCCTCCCGGGTATTGATATTGTTGACGTAGGAAAAGAGCCGCTCGGTGTAGCCGTCGTAGTATTGGAAGGCCACCTCCACCTGCACCTGGTCCCGCTCGCCGGCCAGGAAGATGATCTCCTCGTGGACGGGGGTCCGCTTGCGGTTGAGGAACTCCACGTAGGAGAGAAGCCCCCCTTTGTAGTGAAACTCGTCGTCGGCGCCGGTCCGCTCGTCCTTGAGGAGGATCTTGACATCCTTGTTGAGGAAAGCCAGATCCCGCAGCCGGTTCTGGATGATGTCGTACTTGAATTCGACCGTCTCGGTAAAGATGAGGGGATCGGGCTTGAAGGTGATTTTGGTGCCGGTGAGCTGGGTGGTGTCCACCACCTCCAGGTCGCCCTGGCGGATGCCCCGGGAATAGGACTGGCGGTACACCTGGCCGTTCCTCTTCACCTCGGCGATGGTCCACTCCGACAGGGCATTCACCACGGAAACGCCCACCCCGTGCAGGCCGCCCGAGACCTTGTAGGTGGCATGGTCGAACTTGCCCCCGGCATGGAGGGTGCCCATGACCAGCTCCAGGGCGGACACCTTCTCAGTGGGGTGCATCTCCACCGGGATGCCCCGGCCGTTGTCCTCGACCGAAACCGAGCCGTCCTTGTGGAAGGTGACTTTGATCTTGCTGCAGTAGCCGGCCAAGGCCTCGTCGATGGAGTTGTCCACCACCTCATAAATGAGGTGATGGAGCCCCTCTTCGCCGGTGTTGCCGATGTACATGGCCGGCCGCATCCGGACCCCTTCCAGGCCGGAGAGCACCTTGATGGATTCCGCACCGTAATCGGAAGTGTTGTCGCTCACGCTTGCTTCCTTGATTGTTGATAAAATTAGAAAATTATCTGGCCTTCTTACAGCTTCATGGGCATGATGACGCTCAGGAAGCCGGGGTCCTCCTCCGCCTGAACGAGGCAGGGGCTCTCCTCGGAGTTGATCGCGATCTGCACGGTGGTGCTGGCGAGGACCTGGAGCACTTCCACGAAGTAGCGGCCATTGAAACCGAGCTCGATGGGATCGCCGTCGTACTTGGCAGGCAGCTCGTCCTTGGCGTTGCCAATGTCCATGCTCTGGGAGGAGAGGACCAGCCTCTCGCGGTCGATTTTGAACGTGACCGCGTTGTACCGGTCCTCGGTGAAGAGGTTCATCCTCTTCATGGAATTGAGGAAGGGCGCTCGCTCGATGGAAAGCCGCCGCTCGCGGCCGATGCCGTTCAGGATGCCCTTGTAGTCAGGAAAATCGCCATTCATGAGGCGAATGACCATCAGCGACTCCCCGCTCTTGATCACCGCCTGCTTTTCTTCGAATCCCACCTGCAGGATTTCGTTGCCTTCGGCGAACTTGCGGATCTCCTGGACCCCCTTGCGCGGAATGATCACTCCTTTCTCGCGGATGACGGCAAGCGGGCTGTCGATCTCTCTTTCCATGAGGGAGAGGCGATGGCCGTCAGAGGAGATCATCTTGAGAACGTTGCTTCCTCCATCCTTCTGCTCGCCCTGGACCAGCACGCCGGTGAGGTTGAACTGGCTTTCCCCCTCTTGGGCTATCGAGAAAAAGGTCTTGTCGATGAGGTCCTTCAGGAGCTCGCCAGGCAAGGGGACCAAGGCTCCTTCGTCGTGCTCCGGAAAGGAAGGATACTCCTCGGCCGGCATGCCGGCCAGGTTGTAATCGCTCGATCCTGCTTTGATCCGGACCCAGTTGTTGTCCCGCACCTCCATGCTCAGCTGGGCCGCATCGGACTCCCTGACAATTTCAAAGAGTTTTTTGGAAGGAAGGGTGATCGCCCCTTCCGCTCTCACCTCGGCCTGCACCCGGTTGCGGATTCCCACCTCGAGATCGGTGCCGGTGATCTCCACCGCCTCATTGCGGGCTTCGATGAGGACGTTCGAGAGGATGGCGATGGTTCCCTTCTTGCCGGTGACGTTTTGCAGCGATGCCAATTTAGCCAGCAGCTCTTCGCGGGAGAGATTGACGATCATCGACATTCTGAGGACCCCTGTTTTTAATGGTTTAGTATTTATTTTTATTTATTTATGATGAGAAGGGCTGTCGATATGTTGAAAAGCCACCTCGCCGCTTGCAGCGCCGGGGTTCCCGGGTTTGGAAAAAAGGCTTGAAAAAAGAGGGAAGAAGACGCCCTTCCGGTTATCAACATCTTATCCCGGCAGAATGAGCACATTTCCCGCCGCCGGGGCTGAGGTTGTGAAAATGGCCGCGAGGGGGATGCTGCCGGGCCGGGAGAGATAACGGGAGAGATTGAGTCTCATCGTTTCATGAGGGACTTACCGCTTGCCGCAGGGGAAAGGGTGAGTGCACCCGGGAGCGGAACGGAGCATCCCTCGAAACATAGTGTAAAAATGGCCAAATTACAATAATAATAACAAGCGCGAATAAGAAGAAGAATTTATTAATTACCAAATATTTCCAATACTTAAAAACTGTTTTCAGAGGAAATCGAAGGAGGCGACCGGCTTGGGCCGCAAGCCTCAATCCAGAGGTTGACAAAGAGGCGGCAACCGGCCCATTCCCATGCACCAATCAAAAAAGCTCAGTCAGTATCTCGACGTGGTGACCAACGTCATGGAGGCGTATACCGCCGCTCTGTTCACCGTGGCCGATCCGCAGGAAAAAACGCTCAAAATTTTTTCCTGCCGCTCTTTCAGCAAGAAGATCGATCCAAGCTGTCTCCTGGCGCCCGGGGAGGGATTCGTCAGCTGGGTGCACCGGGAGCAGAAATCGGTGCTGGTGAAGAATTTCGACCGGAGCACCACCACCCTCAAGTTCTACCGGGAGGACGAGGAAATCAAATCGCTCCTGGCCGTCCCGCTGCCGGACAAGGAAGGGGTGCTCTACGTGGACAGCAAGAAGAGCTACCGCTTCACCGAAGAAAAAGAGAAGATCTGTCACCAGTTGGCGATCACCGCCCTGGCCCTGATCCGGGGCGAGCAGGAGGAAGCGGAAAAGAGAGTCGTCGACAATCTGCTGGGGCTCTCCGATGAGATGGACGAGCTGCTGGGCAGGGAGGGGGCCCGGGAGGCGCTCCTTCGGGACGGCCTGGAAATCGTGAGCAGGCGGCTCGGTCTCGATTTCGCTTTCTTCGTGGTGCCCGAAGAAGTCGTCCACTACTGCCAGCCGGGGGCCCGGGCCGGCCATTACATCCATCGCACGGTCCCCCCCTCCTCCTTTTCCCGCGACGGCCTCCTGGGCTGGTCGATCAAGAACCGCAAGAAGATCGTCAGGGAGAAGATCTCAGGGGCTAAGTCCTTCGTCCTCAATAAAGAGGAGTCGCTGGGGCCGTTCGCCAACTTCGTGGGGGTGCCTCTTTCCCTTCCCGGCGGAACAAAGAAAGGGGGGGTGGGGCTGATCAGGCCGCCAGCCGCCACATGGCACGCCCGGGAGGTGGACACCGCCGCGGCCGTGGCCCAGCGCTTCTTCCGGGTCTGGACTCAGCCCCGCTGAGCATCGCAGCCCGACAGTTTTCTCTCTGGCAAAGCGAGGGGGATCCTCCTTCCTTTTTGCGGAAATTTTTAGCAAAGGAGTGTATCCTAATTCCTCGAAACGGGCCTTTTCCTCTCTCTCTCAAATTCCGGGGATCGAAACCGAGATGTCCATCTTCGCCAGCAAATCGAGCCGCTACAAACGACGGGTCCGCAGAGGGGAAAAAAAGCGGTGGGGAGGTTTTTTCAGCCGTCCGAGCTTTTTTTCCAAGGACATGGCCATGGATCTGGGCACCGCCAACACCCTCATCTATGTCCGGGGTGAGGGCATCGTGCTGAACGAGCCTTCGGTGGTGGCCTATGACATCAACTCCTCCGATGTGCTCGCGGTCGGCAAGGAGGCCAAAAGCTATCTCGGTCGCACCCCCAAGAACATCGCCGCGGTCCGTCCCTTGAAAGACGGAGTCATCGCCGATTTCGAGGTCACCCAGGCAATGATTCGGGAGTTCTTTCTCAAGGTGCAGCGGATGGGCATGTTTTTCAAGCCCTCGGTCGTGATCTGCGTTCCGGCGGGTATCACCCAGGTCGAGAAACGGGCCGTGGTGGAAGCGGCTGAGGAAGTGGGGGTCGGCAAGGTCTATCTCATCGAAGAGCCCATGGCGGCCGCCATCGGTGCCAACCTCGACATCAGCCAGAACAAGGGGCAGATGGTGATCGATATCGGCGGCGGCACCACCGAAGTGGCGGTGCTTACCCTCTCCTCCGTCGCTTACAGCGAATCGGTGCGGGTGGCGGGCGACGAGCTCAACGAGGCGATCATGCGCCACCTGCTCCGCAACCACCAGCTTCAGATCGGGGAAAACACCGCCGAGGAATGCAAGATGAAGGCGGGCTCCGCCTACCCGGTGGAGGGTCTTCCGGAGCCTTACCGGCTGTTCGGCAAGGATGTGGTCACCAATTCCCCCCGGGAGGTGTACCTTTCCTTGGCAGAAATCCGGCAGGCCATCCAGGAGCCGGTCCGCGCGGTGGTGGAGGGCGTGCAGCGGGCCTTGGAAAAGACCCCTGCCGAGCTGGTGACTGACATCGCCCGCGACGGCATCCATATGGCAGGCGGCGGCTCCCTCCTCCACGGCCTCGACAAGTTCATCGAGGCGGAAACCGGGATGCCCTGCCACCTCACGGAGGACCCGCTCACCACCGTGGTCATGGGCAGCGGCATAGCCATGGAGGATTTAAAGGGCTATAAGAAGGTGTTCATCAACTGAGAAGGCCAGTGACGGGTGACAAGTGACGGAACCCAGAACAATTCACCTTGTCAGTCATTCTTCGTAATCGACTCAATGAAGCACAGTGCCCGATTCTGAACAGCTCCGGAAGAAAATCGTTGCCCTGCTGAGCGGGGGCGTCCGGGAGGGTGTCTTTTCCGGCGCCGCCGCGGCCGTAGCCTGGGGAGCGCCGGGAGAGCGGCAGGAGCTGGATGTCACCGCCGGCGCCACCGCCGGCAGCGGCTCGCCGCCGATCGATACCCGGACCTGTTTCGACCTCGCCTCCCTCACGAAGCCGCTCGCCACCGGCCTGACCATTCTCTGCCTCATCAACGACGGGGCCCTGGCCCTTGAAACTCCCCTCCCCTTCCTTCTTTCCGGGGATGTCCCCGCGGACAAGCAGGGGATCACCCTCCGGCACCTTTTGGGTCATGCCTCCGGCCTTCCGGCCCATCGGCCCTATTTCGAATCCCTGGTGAAGATGCCGGCGGACGAACGGTGGGCCGCCCTGCGCCGTTGGATCCTCGCCGAGCCGTTGCTCTCCGCCCCGGGCGGAAGGACCCTTTACAGCGATCTCGGGTTCCTGCTTTTGGGGATGATCGTGGCGGAACGCAGCGGCAGGGGGCTGGCCCGGATGGCAGCGGAGAGGGTGCTGCGGCCCCTCGGCCTTGAGGAGGAGATCTTTTTTCAGCCCCTCTGGGAAGAGGAAAAAGAGCCCTCCACCCGTTTGCGGGGAAGGGTCTTTGCGGCCACCGAGCGGTGCCCCTGGCGAGGGCGGCTGCTTTCGGGCGAGGTCCACGACGACAACGCCCATGCGCTAGGCGGAGTGGCGGGGCACGCCGGCTTGTTCGGCACCGCGGGCGGGATGCTGGCCCTGGTGCGCCACCTCCTCGATGTCCGCCAGGGGCGGGCCGTCCACCCGGGATACCGACCGGAGGATCTGCGAGTCTTTCTCTCTACCCGCAGCGTGCAGGGCTCCAGCTGGGGTCTCGCCTTCGATACCCCCTCCCCGGTCGGCTCCTCGGCGGGACGCCATTTTTCCGAGACCAGCTTCGGCCATCTCGGCTTCACCGGCACCTCCTTCTGGGTCGATCCGGAAAAGGAGTTGGCGGTGGTGCTTCTCACCAACCGGGTCCACCCGACCCGGGACAACGGCCGGATCAAAGCTTTCCGCCCCCTCTTCCACAATGCGGTCGTAGAGACCCTCTTCTTCTAGTCAGCGGTATTCGGGAAACAGCTCCAGAATAGCCTCCTCCCGGGCGGCGCTGATGCCGCGCTCGGTAATGAGGCCAGTCACCAAGCGGGCTGGGGTGACGTCGAAGCCGTAGTTGGCGGCGGCGCAACCTGCCGGGGCGATGGAGACGGTTTCCTCGCCGCCCCCGGCGGTGCGGCCCCGGATGCAGGTGACCTCGGAACCTGCCCGCTCCTCGATGGGAATTTCCCGGAGGCCGTC